>VBHS01000232.1 GCA_005881295.1 Chloroflexota bacterium | reverse complement strand
CTGGGCCATGAGCGTGATCAGGGCCACCTGGCGTAAATAGGTTGATTTACCCGCCATGTTGGGGCCAGTGATGATGCAGATTTGCGCTTCGGAATTGGAGAGATTGGTATCATTGGGAATGAAAGGAGTCTCTGCCTGGGCCTGTTCTACGACGGGATGGCGTCCGGCCACGATATGGATCGTATCACTCTCGTTGAGCTGTGGACGGCAGTAGTTGTGCTGGGCGGCAACCTGGGCAAGGCTGAGATAGACATCTATTTCGGCGATGGCGTGGGCTGTGTCGAGGATTTGTTCGGCCGCGTGTATGGCGATATCGGCGCGCAACTGGGCAAAGAGCTCAGTCTCAAGCTTGCCGATGCGTTCCTGTGCGTTGAGGATGAGGGTCTCATATTCTTTCAGATCCGGCGTGATGTAGCGCTCACTGTTAGTGAGGGTCTGTTTGCGAATATAGTTAGCGGGGACGCGGCTCGCGTTGGCGTTAGTGACCTCGATATAGTAGCCGGGGCCTTTGTTGTAGCCGACTTTGAGGTTATTGATGCCGGTGCGTCGCCGCTCGCGCTGCTCCAACTCGGCCATCCACTTTTGCCCATCTTTTGACGCGTGTTTGATCTGGTCCAGCTCGTCGCTGAAGCTGGGGCGAATGACACCTCCCTCGGATGTGCTGAGGGGCGGTTCATCGACAATGGCGCTTTCGATGAGTGTAATGATGTCGTCGTTGTTGGAGAGTCGCCGCATAATTTGTACAAGTGATGGCATTTGCGCTGCCGCGTTTTCAGGCAGCGAGGAGCGCACCTCGTCAGCGGCGCGCAGGCCACTTGCCAGCGCTACCAGGTCACGAGGCGAAGCGATGCGCTGGCGCACACGATTTGTGAGACGTTCGATGTCACCGGCCTTTTTGAGGGCTTCTACCAGTCGCGCCTGTAAGAGCGTATTGCCAAGCAGTTCGCTGATAACCTGCTGTCGCTGTTCAAGGATAGAGATGTCGAGTAGCGGCTGGCTGATCCAGCGGCGCATCAAGCGCCCCCCCATAGGACTGCGCGTCTTGTCGAGGACCCACAGCAACGAGCCTTTGACGGAGCCGCTGCGCCCGGTCTCAAAGAGTTCAAGGTTGCGGCGCGTGTGGGTGTCGAGCGTCATAAAGCCATTAGTATAATAAGTTTCCAGCGCGGTGAGATGCTGCAAGAGGCCCTTTTGTGTCTCTTGTAGATAGGCAAGGACCGCACCTGCGGCACGGATGGCGTGGGGGAGGTGGGCACAGCCGAAACCTTCCAGGGAGGCGACTTCGAAGTGTGTGAGCAGGCGGTGGCGGGCGTCATCCTCGGTGAAATAACGAGCGTCATAGGGAGTGACGTGTCCCGCGACGCCGGTGAGTAGCTTCGTGAGCGGGGCAATGTCATCCTCGTCCTCCTCATCGAGGTCGGGGATTTCGGCGTTGGCGTTACCGTTGCTGCCGATTTTCGTGACCTGCTTTTCATTCATTACTGTTGCCAACCAGCGCCGCTTGCGGCTACCGAGGCGACTATAATGCGCTTCGATAATCACTTCGGCTGGTCCAACGCGGGCAAGTTCTTGTTGGAGGGCGAGTTCAGGCTCGGGGGTACTGAACTGTGTCACGGCGAATTCGCCGGTAGTGATATCGACGTAGGCGATGCCAACGGCATCGCGTCCAGTGACGACACCCGCGAGGAAGTTATTGCGCTTGGCGGCCAGCATGGCGGGGTCAATGACGGTGCCGGGCGTGACGATGCGGATCACTTCGCGGTCAACCAGCCCTTTGGAGAGGGCGGGATCGCTTGTCTGTTCGCAGACGGCGACGCGGTAACCCTTGCTGACTAAACGCGCGATATAGCCATCGACGGCATGATGCGGTATGCCCGCCATAGGTGATTTTTCACCGCGACCAAAGTCACGCCGGGTAAGGGCTATTTCCAGCTCGCGGGCAACTATCTCGGCATCGTCATCGAACAACTCAAAGAAGTCGCCCATGCGAAAAAAGAGGATGGCGTCAGGATTTTGTTCTTTTATACGCAGGTATTGCGTGCGTATAGGGCTGTGAACCAGGTGTTCTTGCTCATAGTCTTTAAATAACACGTTTTATCTTCTCCCCGAAAAGGGCATTTCGTTCCCAAAAGACACCCTGTGTGTAGCCTTGAATTGTACTATCTTTTTCCGCCAGGTCAAGTCTTTTCTGCGCGAGGCAGCAGTATGTCTCGTCAATTTCAATGCCAACATACGTGCGCGCCAATTTTTTCGCTACAACGGAGGTGGTACCCGAGCCGAGAAATGGGTCAAAGACGAGTTGACCAGGAAGCGAACTGGCGAGGATCAATTTAGCCAGCAGTTTTTCCGGTTTTTGCGTCGGGTGATCGGTGTTTTCGGGCATCGACCAGAATGGAACGGTCATATCCGTCCATATGTTTGACGGGCAGGTTAAACGAAAATCGCCGGCTTCTGTCTCTTCCCAGTCCTTCGGGTTGCCACCGGAATCTTTATAGGGGGCGAGAACCCTGCGTTTGAGTTTGACCGCATCGACATTAAACGTATAATTATCTGATACTGTGCAGAACCAGATATCCTCGGAGCAGTTTTTCCAGTTAGTCATGGCGCCACGGCCCTTTTCGCGTTCCCAGGTAATGCGGTTACGGACAATGAAGTAGCGCTCCAGAGCGTAATGGATTGCGGCAGAGGAGCGCCAATCTGCACATACGTAGATGGACGCTGTGGGCTTCAGGAGTCTGCTGAACTGAGCGATGAATGAAGTGAACCAGGAGGCATATTCGTCTAAACCTCTTTTCCTAAAAACAGTACTATTGAACGATTTTGTGATATTGTATGGTGGATCAATAAAAAGCAAATCTATGCAATGGTCCGGTAATAGCGGCAACAGGTGAAAAATGTCCTGATTAATGGTAGTATTAGTGATTATATCAATAGGCACAGGTTTGTCCAGGCGTAGGAGGCGAGAACGGTATATTTGCATTTCTTGTGTGGAAAGGACGATTGAGCGGTTGCGTTCACCGCGGTCAAGGTTACCTTTTGCCATATCTATCATCCGGAATGTTACAGGTATTATGAGCTAATGTTCTAATGCATCGTATGACGGGAGGGCGATATTGTCAAGGGGTCAGTGGCTGGGCAGGGGTCGTTCCTGCACTTGCATGTTAAGAAAGTGGGGATGGGTGATGGGTAGGAGAAAGGTTAAGTGTTGTGTTCTTTATGTACATCGGTAACTTGAATATTTGGAGGGGATTGCGATGCTGTATGTGGCGATCGTTCTTTTCGCTCTCGTGACTACGGGATTGGCTGTGCTGGCTTTTGCTAATTTTCTCAATGATGTTTCGTTGTCGTTGATTATCTGGCATACGCCACCGCTGCCTATCGGGTGGCTGCTCTTGTTAACGTATTTGCTGGGGGCTGTGATGCTTTTTCTGATCGCGGCGGCGACTGCCTCACGAGATACACGTGAATTAAAGAGGTTGCGTGCGAAGGTAGAGGAGATGGGAAGGGCTAAGCCGGTTTCAGCTGCTGCACCGCCGGGAGTTGCATCCGCTGTGCCGATGCCGGGAATGCAGGGGTCTAAGCCTAAGCCTGACATTTCGGATATGACTACATTGCATTAGCATTTTGATTGTTTTTGCGCTGGTTAATGATAGTGGCCTCGCGACCAAATGTCGCGAGGCAGTAATTTTTTGTGTTGGAACGAATTGGGGGAAAGGCGATACCAGGCGGCAAACACAGTCCACATTCTATTTGTTTGGTTTGCGACGGGAGAAGATGCTGAAGAGTCGCTGCAGGAAGTTGCGCTTGCGCGGTGATCGCGCTGTTGGCCCTGCGGGCTCTGTGTTCTTAAATGGGGTGGCCTCCGCAGCGGGGATTACAGGAATGGTAGAGGCATCGCTGATCCCCTTAGGAGGCGTGACCGCAGGTATCGACGGAGCCGTAGCCTCTTCTAACGCAGGAGTATCGGGAGAAACGATGACTTCATCAGAAGATACTACTGCTTCGTGTTCGACTTCTTCTGGTTCGGTGGTTGCGGGTTGTTCAAGCGGAAGGTGGGGGGTGGCAGAAGTCCCGGCGGTGCCAACTGTGTCAGAGGAGATGTTTTCAACCGGCGCGGAAGTTTCCTCGACAGGGGTATGAGAAATTGAAGCGCTGTCTGAATCCATAGATGATGGTTCATCAAGTGGAACCTGAGTTGGATCGGTAGCATCTACTGACGACGGCGCAGGTACTTCCTGCGGCGAATGTTTCTCGATCGAATGTTCTGAGACGGATTGTGCGGCACGAGGGCCGGTAGCTTGCATATGCGCAGTGTCCTGGTCTTCGAGGGGGGTAGGAGTGATGGGGGTCTCTTCTTGTGTGGTAGATGATATCATGCTGGTTTCCTGCGACGTGTCAAGAAGTGACACATCTTCCTCGCTCATCAATTTCTGGAGGAATATTTCCTCGGTGGCTTCGTTGAGCGGTTCACCTGGTTGGGAGCTTGCGATGCCGGTGGATGTCGACCCGGTCATTGATGCTGTCGGTATTTTGTCATTGTTAGCAACATCAGCGACATCAAACTCCTGCATCGAGTCAATCCAATCGTAGGCGCCTTCTAATGCGTGCTCGCACCACTCTGCGTAATTACTGCGAATGAAATCAAATTGCTCGCAGTAGTCAAGATGTTGCATGGCGCTATTGAGCCACGCTTCACCTCGATCCAACATACGATCCAGGAGATTCAGGTCGGTTACACCATTGGACTGGAGGCGGGCGATGATGGAGAGAGCGATCGATGAAGGTTGCCCCACGACTATTTTGTGGCGGGGGCCGTTGCCCCCAACGTTCTAGCCAGCGTTGTACAAGGCGATTGGGGCGGATGCTCTCCTGGTCGATCGGCCCATTAGCATAATTGATTCTCGAGGCGACCGCAACATTGCGCAGCCACCACGGCAGTTCGACTTGTGGGTCGGTCAGTGAATGCTCATCGATAAAGGAGCTCATATCATCTGGCAGCAGCGCCATCTCTTGATGGGGAATAGGCGGGAGCGGCTGTGCGGGATCAGGGTTGAGCTGTTGCGAACTGGTTACTTGCGGTTCCATGAGCATTTCGGGCGTATCAAAATTCGGTAAGTTACTCCAGGCAAAGAGCGCGGATGAGATTGTTTCAGCGGGTGCATTTGATGCTGGATGGTTGGCGTGCTCGATGGCTTGCGCTGGCAATTGACCGTTAAAGCTGTCTGCAAGGGCGCGTATTAATTTGTTGTCTGTGAGCAGTCTATTCTCGAGTGCTAGCTTCTCTGAAGACCGCATTTCTGGGGAGACGGCATCTTGTGATGGCTGATCAAGTTGTGCTTCAGATTGGGCACAGTCTTGAAACTTCGCCATTTCTCGCTCGAGCGTCTCTAATTGAGACTGGAGCTGTTCATCAACTTCACGATAATGCATCCATTGTTGATATTGACCCATGTAGCAGCTTCCCTAGTGATGCTGGAAATCACAATTATACTTCCACACTGCGAGAAAGTATAGCATGTGTTACGTCAAGAAACAAGCAGAAACGCAAAGATACACCAATCAGGCTAGTCCTTCGCGCTCCATAGCTGTATTATGGGAGATACGGAGCAGGATGCCGATGATGATGTAGTTGGCAATAATCGAACTACCGCCGTAGCTCAAGAAGGGCAAAGGGAGACCGGTCAAGGGAAGAATTTTCATATTGCCTGCGGTAATGATGATGGTCTGAATGGCGAAAATCGAGGTAAGACCAGAGGCCAACAACTTACTGAAGGTGTCGGTTGTCTCCATGGCGATACGAAAGCCGCGGTAGATGAGCAGCAGATAGATGCCTATGATAGCGAAGACGCCGGCGAGGCCGAGCTCTTCACCAAGGGCAGTGAAGATCATATCGGACTGGACAACCGGGACGAAGGTGGGGTGACCCAGGCCAATACCTGTTCCAATGATGCCTCCGTTTGCTAGCGCAATCAGGCCCTGTATAATCTGGAACCCTCCTTTATTTTGATAAATGTTTTCGCTTTGTGCTGTCCAGTTAAGGACATTGATACCAAGAATGTCGAAACGTAGGCGAACGTAGCTGAAGAGCTTGTAGCCGATGAGGCCAAGGAAAAAGAATATTACCAGGCCGCTGATAACATAGCGAATTTTGCCACTGCCTAGGTAGATCATGCAGAGGAA
>VBHS01000231.1 GCA_005881295.1 Chloroflexota bacterium | reverse complement strand
CGATCTTCTTCCCGAGATGGTTGAGCGATTTGCTTTTCCTGCCGAGAGGACGCTATGAACAATGCCTTCACGCCAGGACTCTTGGCTCGCTTACCCGAGTCTCCTCGTAAAGTGGTGGTGTTACGCGCATCACGTATCGGCGATTTTCTCTGTACAATTCCCGCGTTGCGTGCGCTGCGTGCGGCTTTGCCGGAGGCAGAAATCACCATGATTACGCTGCCGCTGCTGTGGGACCTGGTTGAAAGGTCTCCTTACCTGGACCACTACGTCGCGTTTCCAGGTTTTCCAGGGATAGCTGAGCAATTCTTCGACGCGCATCGCGTGGTGCAATTTTTCCAGGAGATGCAGGCAGAGCGGTTTGACCTGGCGCTGCAGATGCAAGGTTCTGGCGTCTACTCCAATCCATTCATGCTTTTGTTGGGGGCGAAGGTGACGGTGGGCTTTGTGCGCGAGGGCGATGCAGCGGGGAGGCTCGATGCTGCGCTGCCACTGCCACAAAGGGGACACGAAATCCAGCGCATGCTGGCGTTGACCACGTTTCTTGGCGTACCTGTACCTGGAGAAATCATGGAGTTTCCGCTTTTTGTGGAAGATCATGAACAGGCTGACGCGCTACTGGCAAATGCCTGCCGACCGCTGGTTGGGCTGCACATGTCGGCAAGGGATGCGACGCGGAGGTGGTCCCTTGCCCGCTTTGCAGCGGTAGGAAGGGAGTTGTTGCTGCGAAAGGGTGGAACCGTTGTGCTGCTGGGCGAGGCGGGAGAGTGGCCGGAGGTTGAGGGAGTGGCGCGGGAAATAGGGAAGGCGTGTCTGAACCTGGCAGGAAAAACCTCGCTGCCGGTGTTAGGTGGAGTAATTGCACGGCTCTCAGTGCTGGTGACAAATGATAGCGGTCCTGCGCACATCGCCTATGCTCTGGGTACGCCGACGGCCACTATCTTCGGTGGGGGGAATCCAGAGGCAAATGGCCCGCCGCTGAATGCGCGACATCGAGTGCTGGCCTACGAGGTCCCGTGCCGGCCCTGTGGCCTTGCGACCTGCCCGATAGGGTACAGGTGCCTGGAAGGCGTAACGGTGCAGCAGGCCGTGGAGGCGGCGATGGCAGTCATGCGCTAGCATTATTCAAAAACAGAAAATAAAAATCGCATCAGTCTTTTATCTCTTTTGCCTGCTTCGCTTCCTCGTCTATCTTCTGCATACGTATACGTCGAATACGCGCCTGCTCTATAATCGCGTTCTCTTCATCGTCAGCAGGCACAAGCGGGGGCACAGGCGTTGGTTTACGGTTGGCACCCAGCGCTACATAGATCACGTAGCTGCTGGCAATGTGCCGTACTTCTCCGGTTATCACGTCTTCAGCCATAACCTCAACTCCAACCTCCATGCTCGTTCGTCCGACATAGCGCATTTCACAGTGGACAGACACAACATCGCCAATAAAGGCAGGGGCCAGAAAATCAAATCTCTCCACCCTGGCCGTGACCACAGTAGGGTTCTGGCTATGTTTGATTGCCACAATGGCCGCAGCCTCATCAACCATACGCATAATGACGCCACCATGCACATTACCGTGTGCATTTGCATCTATCAATTCCATTAGTCTTCTGGTGGTACTCCGTGAGAAGGCGATACTCCGTCCCTGCGTTACATCTACTTTAGGATGAGTTTGATATCTCTTTACCATTCTCTCAAATGGGTTCATAATGCTGCTCCTCACTCCAACAAGCTATTCGCTGCACAACTTTCCTCCATTATGCCACCTTCAACAAGGTTCTTTGAATGGGAAGCGCTTCTCATTGGCCGCGCCAATCTGGTTTGCGCTTCTCCAAATAGGCCTGCACTCCCTCAGCGAAATCGGAACTACCGTAGATACGGGCTAACACGTCGTCGTAATCGATAGCCTTTTCAGCTGCGTTCAAACGTGCCTGCGCCTCCTTAACGCTCCAGATCGTGAGAGGAGCAAGAGAGCTAATCTGTTGAGCAACGCCGGTTACATGCGTAATGAGCTTCTCTTCATCGGTAATAGCTGTAAGAAAACCACATTGCACAGCGTCGGTTGCTGTAAGCAAGCGTCCTGTAAATAGCATTTCCTTCGTACGCATTGAACCAAACGAGTCTACCAGGTGCTTGTAATTTTTGAGGGTAATACAATTGCCCAGCGTTCGAGCTATCGGTACACCAAAGCGCGAAGTGGGAGTTGCGTAACGGAGATCGCATGCAGACGCGAGGACGAGGCCCGCGCCGACAGCATATCCATGAATCGCTGCAATCGTCGGCTTAGAGATGGTGTAGAGGCGCTCAACAATCGCCTCCATCTTGTGCTCGTAAGCAATACCATCCTCGCCTGAGAAGCCCTGAAATTGCTGGATATCGGTACCCGCTGCAAATGCCTTGCCTTCTCCATGAATAATGATGGCGCGAGTCGTATCACCGGAGGCGAGACTTTCGAGGTGTGCTTCCAGTTGCTGATACATCGTCCATGTCATTGCATTGAGAGCGGCAGGGCGAGATAACGTGATCATGGCGATAGGTCCATTTTGTTCGAGCAGCACTGCACCTTCCTCGTGGTGATGAGCAACGTTTTCGGTTGACATTGAAGCACACCTCCTTTTATAGTTTTACCTGACATGAATGTAGCTCTTTGAGAGTATACAATACAGGATAATTAAGAATCATGCGACAGTCCAAACGTCGGCGTATTCACGAGGAAAGAGAGCAAGTCAATGCCTGCCGCACTCGAAGGAATCCGTGTTTTAGATCTGACTCAAATCATGGCAGGTCCATTTTGTACAATGTTACTGGCGGACCTGGGAGCCGAGGTTATCAAAATCGAAAATCCGCGAGGCGGAGATGATTCGCGGCGCATGGCTCCTCCTTACTATAACGGAGAATCGGCCGCATTCATCGCCATGAATCGCAACAAGTATGGGATCGCCGTTGATATTCGTACGCCAGCTGGAAAACAGGTACTGTGGCGTCTCATTGAAACGGCAGATGTCCTGGTGGAGAATTTCCGTCCAGGAACAATGGCGCGCCTGGGCTTCGGGTTTGACGAGGTGCATGCCAGGTATCCTGCGCTGGTGTATTGCTCTATCTCTGGTTTTGGACAGACGGGACCATATCGAGAGCGCGGTGGTTTCGACCTGGTGGCGCAAGCTATGAGTGGAGTGCTATCAGTGACCGGCTCACCTGAAGAACCTGCCAAAATAGGCGTACCTATGAGTGACCTCAATGCAGGGCTGTATGCAAGCCACGCAATCCTGGCGGCGTTGCTCTCGCGCATTCGTACGGGCGAAGGGCAATTCATCGATACCTCGCTCTTCGAGGCAGCGCTGGCATATACCCTCTGGGAATCGAACGAGTATTGGGCCACTGGAACTGCACCTCAACGCCTGGGAACCGCGCACCGTTTAGCGGCTCCCTACCAGGTATTCGCGACGGCAAGTGGCTGGATTGCTATTGGAGCGGCCAATCAGCGCAACTGGGAACATCTTGCCCGCGCGCTGGATCGTTCTGACCTGCTGCAAAATCCAAAGTTTGCTACCAACGCTGACCGTATGGCAAATCTAGCGGAACTCGTGGAGACCCTCACAGCGACCCTGAAGACGCGCACCACGGAAGAATGGTTGCAGGTGTTAGATGAGGCTGGCGTTCCATGCGGGCCAGTGTTGACGCTTGATGAAGTCTACCAGCATCCACAGGTAAAAGCCCGCGCTATGGATAGCGAGGTCCAGCATCCCATCGCCGGTCGTATCCATGCGATTGGCTTTCCTGTGAAATATTCCAGTACGCCCGGGCAAATGTATCGCCCGGCTCCCGTATTAGGGCAGCACACGTTTGCGATGCTGGAATCGCTTGGCTATAGTCCTGAACAACGTCGTCAACTTGAAAACGATGGGGTTGTTTTTGACGCACATCTGGGGAAGTAGAGCAAGGGGACCAGGGCGACCGCAAGAGATCGCCTACTGGCACCAACTTAAGCCCGCACCCGACGCCCAGGTTGACCGCCAGGGTCAACCCTACTATACATGTGGCGATGCTGCGCATCGCACGCACGGTTGATAGGGTCGGATATAGTAGGGTTGACCCTGGCGGTCAACCTGGGGCGGGGCCACGCCGCTCTTGCGGCTTCACGCGGATTTTCTTCTACCACGAACCGCCTTTGAGTGCCCCTTGCTTCAGCTATGGGGGTGAAAAAGGCGCTCCTTGTTTGGGGCTTGGGTTGGGTACATCCTTGCCCCTTGACAATTCTAATGGTTTGCTGTAGAACATGTCTATGAAAACGTTTGAATACCGCTTGTTCGTGAAGAAGGAACAGTCCTGT
>VBHS01000230.1 GCA_005881295.1 Chloroflexota bacterium | reverse complement strand
GGCTTCCCAGGCGACGTCATGAAATACCTACCCGTGAAAGCGCCACTCCTCCCCGCCCTCGCCCCTACGGAATTGGATGGGCTTTTCTTAGGGTGATGCCTCTTGGGCGCCCCTTCATATTATTCTATATTTTTCTGTTTTTTCACCGAGCCACCCATCTTCCCAATCTGCTTGTAAAAATCTGATCCTCGCCGCTCCCTGGTGGTGTTCCCGCCTTTCTTGCCCATCTCTGAAAAATGGCCCGGGCCATATTTAACTACGTTGGCCCGGCCCCCCTTCTGAGCAATGGAACGATAGTATTCACTGCCACGTTTGTCTTTGAGTGCGTTTCCGCCTTTCTTCCCAATACGTCGAAAGTAATCATCCCCATACTTATCTCGAACCGTATTACCCCTTTTACTGACCCCTCCTCCCTCTTCCACTTTCGCCGTTGATATCAGCTCCTCTTCGCCTCCTGACAACATATTCAATTCCCTTCCCTGGCCCTATCCCAGCTTGAAAATAAAAAAATACACAGGTTTTTCGCCTGCGGCCAAATTATAACGAGAAGCTCTTCCTCTGTCAATAAACCGGCTATAAAGCAAGGGTAAAAGGTACTGGACAAAAATCTCACGAATAGCTATACTTACATCAGAAAACATGTGTCAAAGCGTAGCAAGGAGTATAGTTATATATGGGCCAGAAACCCTCCTTAAAACGCCCAAGATCATTCATCCTGGCGCCCATACCCATACAAGATCAACACAAACAATCTGCCACACCAGAACCCGGCTGGTGGGCGCGCTGCTCCAACTGGATACGCTACTATAGCATTCAAATACGCTGGGATATCGAACGCTGGCTCGCTCGACGACTCCACCGACGTTGGAGCGCCTAGCGCGGCCTCTCGCTGCTTTCACATCACCATGAGTCATTCCATAGAGTTATCAATCAATAATGTCTCCCTTGTAAACTCGCCTTATACGCGATTTTGCGTAAAATGCACATGCAAATTACGGGATGTGGAAGAGCCTCAGATAGGAGGTAACGATGATACTTGAGGATCTCAAACACGAGTTGCAAAAGCTTGACCTGGCAGCTTTCTACCATCGCAGCGATGAAGAATGGTTGAACGAAGAGCAGTCCTCGCTCGCCCATCAATACGATAATCTCCTGGACGAACTCAACGCACAATTAGTAAAGGCCGGATGGTATGTGTTTTACAGTGAGGAAAAGGCCAGGCATTGTCTAACGCTTACAGAGTCGGACACGAGCCAGCAATAAGTTTGGGCCCCTTACGGTGATTCTTCGCTGATCCCCGGGTCCAAAGCCAACTCACCCGTACGTACAATACGCCGTGTCACCGTCGGTGGAGCATAACCAAACCGCTTGCTGCGCAAGCGCAGCTGCAACCTGCGCTGTTTCGCCTCGACAAATTCATCAGAGAGGCGCCGGTAGAGCGACTCCCACTGGTCAAGCACCTGCGCGCGGTCATGCTTGGCGATAATCTCCAGGCTCTTCTGCCCCATCTGCGCGCGCAACGGAGCATCCGTCAGCAACGTATCGAGATAAGTCGCCAGCTCGTCGCTGTTCCCTGGCTGGAAAACATACCCATTCTCACCATGATGCACCAGCTCCGGCAGCGCATACGAGTTTGCCGCGACAACAGGCAACCCGCAGGCCATCGCCTCCATCGTCGCGAGACTTTGTAGATCCGCTTCAGACGGTATCACAAACATCTCAGAGGAACGCCGCAGCGTCAGTAAATCAGCATCGCGTACATAACCCAGGAATGAGACGCGGTCACTGAGATGCAACCGCTCAGCCTGCGCGCGCAGTTCTGCTTCGGCAGGACCTGATCCCACAAGAGCAATATAGCCGTTGCCGGTCATTTTCGCGGCAGCATCGAGCAGCACATCGATCCGCTTCTCCTCGCTCAACCGGTTGACATGCAGCGCTAATGGACGATCCAGCGGGAGATTGAATTTTTCACGAATCTGGTCGCTCCTCTCCCCAGGGCTAAACTTCTTCAGATCGATCCCGTTGGAGATAACTCCGGCCGGGGCGCGCAAACCATGCCCATATAACAGGTTCAGCGCGGTAGCCGTAGGAGCCGTGACATACTCGCAGCGGTTACAAAAATGTACCAGGTACGTATACGTGATATTACTGAATGGCTTGCTGAATAGCGGATCAGCCGTGAGTGAACGGCTCATATTGATGGGCATGTAGTGATTCGTCGCTATGACAGGCTTCCGTAACCCGCCCGCCAGCATCTGCGCAATATTGCCCAGCACAACTGGCGAGTGAATGTGGATAATATGAGGATCACTTCTCTTCAAAAGATTGCGTATCGGGATAAAGGGAATAAAGGGAATACGCAAACCCTCGTATGTTGGCCAGTCAAATGAAGAGAAGCGATAGACGCGTACCTTCTGCTCCAGGCGACGCACATCGCGCGCCCCCTGGCTGGGTGCCACGACCCACACCTGGTGCCCTCGCTCCGCAAAATCGTGGGCAAGCCCGTGTGTGACCGCCGGCACACCTCCAACCATTGGCGGATATTGATCCGTAACAATCATGATACGCATAACTATCGCTCACTTCTCCCTGGCAATGAGAATGCTGTTACTCCCCAGCGGTCTCCTGCGTTCCCTGTGTTGCCTGCTCCTCAGGCGCAGCAGCGGCAGCTTCCTCGGCCTCCTCCGCTATCTCGGCGCGTGTAGCGGCAACCTTCGCCACGCCCTCTTTAGGGTCGGTAATCAGTGTGAATCTTTCGGGCAACGGCACATCTTCAGCATGCAGAAGCGCATCAATTTCAGTCAATGGGGAGACATCGACCTCGATATATTCCGGTATATCCCCGGCCTCGCACTCGATTTCGAGCGCATCCAGCAAGTGCAGTAATACACCGCCCTCAACCTTTACACCCGGTGCTTCACCGACAAAACGCAGCGGAACCTTCACATTCAGGCGCTCTCTCATGCTCACGCGGAAGAAATCCACGTGGATCACTTTACCTGTTCGTGGATCACGCTGTACATGGCGAACAAGCGCCGTTTGCACTGCTCTCCTGCCGGGCAAGCGCAGCCCGATGATACCCCTGGCCCCATGCGAACGCTGTAAACGCTCAAAGGACACCGCGTCTACTTGCACAGCCTCTGAAGGCTCTTTATGCCCAAAGATATTCGCGGGAATAATCCCCACCTTGCGCAGGCGTTTCGTCGCCTTCCCGGTAATCTCGCGACGATCTATTTGCAATTCCTCTTGTTGTGCCATAATAACAATTCCTCTCTTATGAATATGTAATATTATATAAGGAGCGCATCACGTCCTCCTTCGGCGAAAGAAATCCAGCAATGCCTCGGTCTCCATCGTATTGAGCACATCACCAGCGCTCAACCAACCCTTGCGGGCAACGCCTATACCATAACGTATTACATCTAATCCGGCAAGCACATGGGCATCAGGATCGATAGGTATCTTCATACCCCTGTCACGCGCTCGTTTGACGAACCGCCAATCCATGTCCAACCGCGAAGGGTGCGCATTGATCTCAATACACACTCCATGCTCGACCGCGGCATCGATTACCGCCTCCATATCCAACGCGTACCCCGCCCTTTCAAGCAGAAGGCGCCCGGTAGGATGCCCTATTATGTCAACATAAGGGTTCGAGATAGCGCGCAACATCCGCCGCGTCTGTTCCTCTTGCGACAGATTGAAATTACTATGAATCGACGCCACCACAAAATCAAGTTCCGCCAGCACCTCGTCTGCGTAATCAAGTACCCCATCCTTCAGGATATCACACTCCGTTCCTTTCAGAATACGCAGGTCTCCGGCCCTGCACCAGCACCGGCAGCGTGCCATGTACTGCCGCCTCTATCTCACCCATGTCTTCACGCAATTCAGGTTCGACATACTCCATGCCCAGCGCCGTGTAAATATCTGCCTCAGTCTTACATGGAACAGGCTCCAGGTTCGGCTCTTTCCCCTTAAAAAGTCCATAATCGTTAATCGTCATGTTCATGCTGAGCGCGCGCCGCCGCAGCGGAATATGGTGCTCTTTGGAACCTGTAAAGTGGTGCAACGTGGCAGGAAACTGGCTATCTTTGACCACGCGCAAGTCCATCGCGATGCCAGTGCCAAGCACAACGCTTGATTTTGTCTCGCCTTTTCCCGTGATAGCCTCGACGGATGGCTGCTTGGTGAAAAAGTCCATGATCCTGTTCCTGGCTTTTTCACCTGCATCATCGGCAACGCTCGCCACCATATCGATATCTCCTATCGTTTCACGGCGCCGGCGCAGACTCCCCGCCACCTGTAAACGCACGATCTCCGGCAACTCCGCCAGCGCGCTGCGGATGCGCTCAGCCTCCTCCTCTGCCACCGGATACAGGAAGCGGTCAGCATGTTGCGCCAGAAAAGCGAGGCCCTGCATGATGTTATCCTGCGTCTTTTTACCAAAACCCGGCAGGTGTGCTATCTTATCCTCGCGGCAAGCCTGCTCCAATTCGGCAATACTATTAATATGCAACTTGTCGTAGATAACATTGATTTTTTTAGGTCCGACTCCCGGGATGCGCAGCATCTGCAGCTTGATCTGAGGTGTGCTGGCGCGCAGTTCGTCATAGAAGGCCAGGTGCCCCGTATTCACCAATTCTTCGATACGCTTGATAATAGTTGATCCCAGTCCCGGCGTCCCCTTCAGCTTGCCGGTACGGACAAGTTGCTCGATATCACCATCAAGCGCATTGATAGCGCGCGCGGCATTTTCGTAGGCGCGCCCCTCGAACGGATTGCTGTCCTCCTTCAAGGCCAGCAGTACCGCGACCTCTTCAAAAATAGCGGCAATCTGATTCTTATCCATGCAACCAATCAATCCTTGTTCTCACACTATATTAACTTACATGCATATCAAAAAACTCGGGCGGGTGCGAGGTCACTTCAAAAGGATTGCGTCCCTTCAGATCGCGGTTGAGGTACCTCTTACAATCGAAATGCACCAGGAGCCAGCAGTACATCTCCGTCGTCACAAACACCGCGTCCCACGGCTTCTCCGTCCCCATATCCAATTGCTTATTACACACAAAGCAGCGGCCCAGCCCGGCTGCAACCGCTTGCTCGAACCACTCGTAGACAAACTGGTGAAAATCGTCTATGTTCATCATATCCAGGCAGGACTCTGGATAGCCGAATAGCACCGGGTCTGGACATTCCCGGAAGTCTTCATGTGCGCGGCTCAACGCAATGATCGGTGCCTTCACCGACACCTTGATCTCATCATACTCCGGCTCTTCCGCCGCCGTAACCACATCGTGCAGCAGCAAGCCTTCACGCGCAAACCAGCTTAACAGTTCGTTTCTCATATATTTGTTCTAATCACAGATCCCAGATACCACTGTATCACTGATATCGGTCGACCGCAAGGGCCGTCCCACTGCCCCACTCACCTTTTCGCCTTCTCCCACAACTCACCCCACTCCTCGTCACCGTACGAAGCGATCGTACGCTCCTCCTGGCGGATAATCTCCTCCACCTTTTGGAAACGCTGGCGAAACTTGCGATTAGCTCTGCGCAGCGCCTCCTCCGCGTCAATATCGAGCCAGAGCGCCGCCTTCGCCACCATAAAAAGAATATCCCCCATCTCTTCGCGCCGGTGTTCTGGCGAGGTAGCCTCTTGTAACTCCCGTATCTCCTCCTGCACCTTCTTCAGCAGATCTTCCACACTGCTAAACTCGAAGCCGATACGAGCCGCGCGCTTCTGGTACTCCTGCGCCACAATCAGCGCGGGAGCCGCCAGTGGCACCCCGTCCAGCACGCTCTCCTCCTTCACATCCCTTCCCGCCGCAATGCGCTCCTGTTTCTTGATCTCCTCCCAGTTCACCAGTACCTGCTCGGCCCCGCTCACCTCGGTCTCACCAAAAACATGGGGATGGCGGCGAATCAACTTGGCGTTCACATGCTCGAAAACATCGCCGATCGCGAACTCGCCCTCCTGCCGCGCAACCTCGGAGTGCAGGTACACCTGCAACAACAGGTCACCCAATTCGTCCGCCAACTTCTCCATATCGTTCTCTTCAAGCGCCTCCACCACCTCGTAGGTCTCCTCGATGACATAGCGGGTCAACGATTGGTGCGTCTGTTTGCGATCCCATGGACAGCCATCCGGCTCCCGCCGCAAACGCATAGTAATGTAGCGCAGCGTCTCCGGCAAGCGCAGTGCTGTCAACTCATCGACCGGCGGCACATACAGCGTGCTGAGGTGATTGGCAAGGCTGGTGCCGCGATCAAGTTCGTACAATGGCAGCGTAACCACCGTCTCATCATCGCCTACGCCAGCAGCCCTCACCAGCTTCACCGGCCACTCGTCGGGATAAACCTCGCTCAAAACCAGCTTGACCGCGCTCGCCAGTCGCCGGTTATAAACCTGCCCCACCAGCAACGGCAGCGTCGGAATGATCTTCCCTGCAACCTCGTCATCACCGAGAGCCGCCAGCGTCGTCGCGTCGAACAGTTGCGTGCCTGCCTCCAGCGGATCCAGTTCCAACGCTGTACAAACAGGCTCCAGGAAAGAGACCCCTGCCACGATACTGGTGCTCAAGCCGCGCTCTCGCGCCAGCGTAAGCACCCGCTGTACCGAAGCTTCCCCAATCAATGGATGGCCGGGCACAGCGTAAATCACCGGCTGCGCCTCCCGCAGGGGACGACCCGCCAGCGTACAAACCTCCTCCGCGATCTGCTGGTACAACGTCTCCCAGTTCTGCGATTCATCATAGTAATGATCAAACGACTCGCAGCGCAGCCCCGTAATCTCCGCCCTCAACCGTTCAACAGTTGGATGTATCAATGTGCGAAAGTACACCGTCTGCCCCTCCGCTGCCGCACGCGCCAGTACCGCGTACGCCTGGAGCGTCAAATCATGCCACTCTCCCGGCCCCAACCCCACAATAGTTATAGATGCTGCCATAATAGTATTCAGTCCTCTCAACTCGCATAGTGCTTTCACCTAGTGTAGCGGCACAACCAAAACGTGTCAAATTGCCAAAATAAAAAAGCATTGTCTTACAACAAACTTCGTGTTATGCTTCTAGTAACACATTAATTGTTGCTATTCCTCAACTCGAGCAACAAAGGGAGGTCATCAATGGTAACAAGAGAATCACAATTACCCCTCTGCCCTGTATGCCACAAGGCAGATAAAGTAAAGAAACTGGAAGCAGCATACAACGAAGGCCTTGAGCGTTTCGCTCCCCCACCTATGCCCGGCAAAACAGTATCCGTGGTGCGCTACATGGTATCCAGCATGATACTTATCGGCCTCTTCATCTTTTTTATATTGGTTTTGGTGGGCTCGGAATCATTTGGCCAGGGATTTAGCTTTGTAGAACTGGCGCTCGTTTTAGGTGCAACCGCCAGCATCATCGCCGCCCTCGTCCTCTCCTACATCGCCTTCACCAAAGTAGTTCGCGGTGACCAGGACGCCTCGAAACATTACGCTGAATGGGATCTTGCCATGGAACGCTATAAACGTTTACTCTATTGCTCCCGCGACAATGTAATCTTCGATCCGCAAACTCAGAGAATAGTCTCAGAAGAGGAACTTGCCTCTCTTATGTCAACAGAGGCAAAGAACCAGCAAGCCTCCCAACAATCTACATCCCTC
>VBHS01000387.1 GCA_005881295.1 Chloroflexota bacterium | reverse complement strand
GCAGCCCGGCTACGACACTCAACGCCACCGACCCACCGGTGATCAACCATTCGGTCCGGCTCATCAAGCCACCAACCTGTTTCAAATCAGGACGTGTCATCTTCTTTTCGACTCCTAGTCAACTCAAGTAGTATGCCCTCTGGAGAGGGCTGTCATGGTACCCTCTCTCAATCCAGTCAACCGAGTTATTATAACACTGTCGTTATCAGGTTCATTATCTTCTCCAAAACAAAACATCATTGACAGAAACCTTTCACCTGTGCTATTCTCCATAAAGATACATTGTATCATTAAAGTGTTTCTTTTAAGGAGAAAAGACATGTCCATCCCAAGAAGGGCTTCTTTCTGGCTCACCTTTTGTATTATCAGCATATTTTTGCTGAGCGCCTGTGGCGGCGCAACCAGCGGCACCACGCCCCCATCCAGCACGTCTTCATCCTCTGCAGCCATTAATGTTGTGGCAGCAGAAAACTTCTACGGCGATATCGTCAAGCAGTTGAGTGGCAATCGTGTTGCTGTAACCAGCATCTTGTCCGACCCTGACATCGACCCACACGAGTATACATCCAATGTACCTACTGCCCTGGCAGTCTCAAAGGCACAACTCGTGATTGAGAATGGGGATGGCTACGATACCTGGATGGACAAATTGCTATCGGCCTCCCCCAATAGCAGCAGGATAGTGCTGGTAGGTGCGAATATCGCCGATCACAAGTTACCAGATAATGCTCATATCTGGTACGGTATAAACAATATGCCAGCCATCGCACAGGCTATCACCGCTGCTTTGAAGAAGCTGGATGCCGCCCATGCATCTACGTTTGACAACAACCTTGCAACATTTAAACAATCTTTGGTACTCTTAGAGCAGAAGATACAGGAGATCAACACGAAGTATAAGGGTACCCCGGTTGCATTGACGGAAACGATCTACCTTTACCAGGCCAACCCGGAAGGTCTCGATGTGTTGACACCATTGGAGTTTCAGAAGGCCATCGCCGAGGGCAATGATCCTCCTGCCAATACCGTGGTAGAGACGAATAACCAGGTCGCCAAAAAGGATGTGAAGATTCTGATTTACAATGTGCAGACCGTGACGCCGATAACCACGAATCTGCAGAACCAGGCGAAGAATCTCAATATTCCGATTGTGCCGGTCTCGGAGACCATGCCTCCAGGCAAAACCTACCAGACGTGGATGATGGATCAACTGAATGCCTTGCAGCAGGCGTTAGCGACGGCAACGGGACACTAAGCGACAGGATTGAGGAGCAACAGCGTGGCGAAAGTAACACAGCAGCCAGTTATCACCCTGGAGCATATCCGCATTCAATTTGGCAAACGGACGATATTAGAGGATGTCAGCTTGAATGTGAATGAGGGAGAGTTCATTGCCGTACTCGGCCCCAATGGCGCAGGGAAAAGCACCTTGCTCAAGCTTTTGCTCGGTATGCTGAAACCACAAGCAGGTGTGGTGCGAGTCCTGGGCAGGCCGCCACGCCGAGGCAACGATGCTATTGGTTACGCCCCACAGCATCGCAACCTCGAAGTCGACCTTGCTTTGCGAGCACGCGACGTAGTCGGTTTTGGCCTGGATGGCAATCGCTGGGGGCCAGGCCTACCCAGCCACAAGCGCAATGCAATCATTGACAAGGCCCTGCTGGAAGTGGATGCCTCTGCCTTTGCGGACGCTCCTATCGGCCAGTTATCAGGGGGAGAGCAACAACGCCTGCTCATCGCTCAGGCCTTGCTGACCAACCCACGTCTGCTCTTGCTCGACGAGCCGTTGGCGAACCTGGATATTAGTCACGAGCAAGAGATTGTGGCACTGGTGGATAAAGTATGTCGATCGCGCAATGTGGCTGTAATGCTGGTCACACATGACATCAATCCTTTGCTCCCGGTCGTGGACCGCGTTCTCTACATGGCGAATGGACATACCGCTATCGGTACCACGAATGAGGTCATCACGAGTTCCACACTTACCCGGCTGTATGGCACACCGGTTGAGGTGATTCAGGCACTTGGCAGAGTATTCGTAGTCGGCGCAGAAACGTAACACGCCAGCATTGGAGGTTGAAAAGGGCAATGCGTTCCTTCTCGCCTGCGCTCTTCAGGGAAACGAAATGGCTATATTTACTATCTTACAATACTCGTTCATCCAGAACGCCTTCCTCGCCGGAACTTGCGTGGCTATCATTGCGGCAGTCGCAGGCTACTTTATGGTTATACGCGGCTTAACCTTTGCTGGTCACGCACTGCCAAACATTGGCTTCGCGGGTGCCGCAGGGGCGGTTCTTCTGGGGATCGATCCTGTAATTGGGCTGTACATCTTCACCATTGGGGCAAGTCTTGGCATAGCTCTGCTGGGCAGAGAGGCCACCGAGCGCGATACCTCCATCGGCATCATCATGACCTTCGCCCTTGGGCTGGGTATCTTATTCCTATCGCTCTACTCCGGCTATGCAGAACGCGTTTATAGTATTCTGTTCGGACAAGTCGTGGGCATCAGCAGTGCTGATGTATTGATCACTGCAATTTCCAGCATCCTCACGTTAGGTATCCTGCTTGTGCTGTTCAGGCCATTGTTGTTCAGTTCGTTTGACCCGGAGGTTGCCGAGGCGCGCGGTGTTCCCACTCGTTTCCTGGCAATGATCTTCCTCATTTTGATCGCCATCACCGTCTCGCTCTCGGTGCAGGTGGTTGGCGCTCTGCTCGTTTTTACGCTGCTCATCGGGCCTGCCGCGACAGCTGCCCGCATCGTCCAGCGCCCGTTATGGGCTATCATATTAGCAATAATTCTTGGAGTATCTTACACCTGGCTAGGCATATTATTTGCGGCAAATAGCACCTGGCCCGTGAGTTTTTACATTGCTACTCTTTCATTTGGCGTTTACCTTCCAGTGCGCCTCCTCTCTCCATTGTGGATTGGCCGTCGCGCACGGAAGCTCGCTATTACCAGGCAGAATACCTCTCTGTCTCCAGGGAGCCCGGCCGAATGGGAACAGAGCGATTCAGTACCGACGACAGGGCGCGTACCAGGATCGACCCGCTGAAAGGATACTTATGCTTGCATTGTTTCAACAAGAATTCGTGCGAAATGCCTTCCTGGCAGGAACAATTGTCGCCGTTGTAACCGCGGTTATAGGCTACTTTGTTATCCTGCGTGCCCAGGCTTTCGCAGGAGAAGCCCTTGCGGATATTGGTTTCGCGGGCGCCACCGGAGCGGCAGTGCTTGGTATCAGTTCATTGCTGGGCATGTTTTTCCTTGCACTGCTAGCAGCGCTTGGCATGGGAGCTTTAGGTACACGCATACGCGGCCGTGATGTGGAGATTGGTATGGTACTCTCTTTCGCACTCGGCCTGGGGGCGCTGTTCCTGAGCATCTACTCTCAATCTGGCACAAACGCGTCTGCAGGCGTAGGCATTCTCTTCGGCTCTATACTGAGTGTGACTCTCGTCAACGTTCTTATTAGCCTGGCTAGTGGTATTGCAACGCTTTTGGTGATAGCGTTTCTCTTTCGCCCACTGCTCTTTGCTTCAGTTGATCCCGAAGTTGCGGAGGCACGCGGTGTTCCGGTGCGCCTGCTCTCGATCATCTTTCTGGTGTTACTGGGCATCACAACCGCTGAGACGGTGCTGGTCGTCGGCGTCCTGCTCGTCCTCGCGCTGCTGATTGCGCCCGCCGCGACAGCTATGCATTTGACTCGTCGCCCGCTCACCTCGATTTCCCTCGCCGTAGCATTAGGTCTGATTTTCACATGGGGTGGGTTAATACTGGCATTTGTCGGTACAGGTCGCAACTTACCTGTCAGTTTCTACATCACAACGTTGGCAGCTCTCTCCTACTTCATCTCAATTCCACTTGGTCGCCTACGGTCCCCACGTCCCGAGATGGAACAGCCTTATTCTAGCTGCAAACAGGTCTCTGCCCCTCTGCACTAGTGCAGCCGTGTTTATCGCCGATGTGGGATAGGCTGCTGAGGTAACGCCACAGCGGCCTATCCCACATCTACATGCCGTGCGAGTGACTCTTCGAGAGACCGCACCCAAAAGTCTGCCCTCAACCACTATCAAATCATAAAACAAGAATAGTCGAAGGATGAAAGTCATGCACGTAGATCAGTGCAATAGAGTACGGCATTTTGCATCTATCTCACCATGATGAACGTGTGTTGTATTATAGTAGATGCGGGGTGACTCCTTCATAAGCTCAAACACTACAAAGCAGGAGGGTAGCGATGCGGGAACCTGAGAGCGAGCATCATCATGATCACGATCATGATGAACACCAGCATAGTCACGATGATCACGAGGAACATGATCACGATCATGATGAACACCAGCATAGTCAC
>VBHS01000386.1 GCA_005881295.1 Chloroflexota bacterium | reverse complement strand
CATGGGTAGACCGTCTGTACTTGTTCTCCAGGAACTCCAGCAAGTTCGACTGCATCCTGCCTGGTACTATTCGATACAGTGATGACCATTGTCGCCTGGCGTATGCTGCGAACGGTGAACAGGCGATGATAGAGTCGCTTTGAACGCGTCAATACGTCGGGAAAACGCAGAAATGCCAGGTCATGCAAGGTGACGACCCCTGCACAATGCTGCGGTAATAATTGCGGTAGTACGTTGACCGGGGAATGCAAAACATCGATGTGTCTTTGCCGAATGAGCGCAGGAAGTGTCAGTTGTTCCCAGGCAATTCTTGCTGCTGGTTGTGATTCTGACCATGTTGCAGGTACATAGGTAAGTTGTGGGTGTTGGGCTGAGAGCCTTTCAACTACCTCGTGCCCATTGACAAAAACAGTATATTCATGTGTTCCAGGTCGATTGGCTAGCTCTTTCAACAGAAAGCGTATATAGCGGCTGACTCCGCCATTCCGGTAATTCTGGCTGAATGAGAGCAACTGCGCATTAATACCGATATGCATACCGACAGTCTCCTCATGGCTGTATAACGTCCCTGCATTTCGCAAGGTAACAAGCCTGGGCCTATCGAGTTCTCTGCCATGCCAGGAAGTTATCCTGGAAGAACGGGTGAATCTCCCCCCACGCGTAGAGTGTACTTACTGCTGATTGTACGGTAGTATTATAAAGAACATATTGAGAAAGCGCCTCTATTTTCGCTCCCTGGGCATTGGCTACCGTTCTCAACAGTTCTGCCACCGTTCGGGCCTCACCGTCGGCAAGCGCTACCCGTATATGTTCCAGTATGCGTTCAAGACGCTCAACAGTATAATCAATAGCCCCATTAGCCCGTTCAGTCGAGGTATAAATCTCGCCGTGCCCCGCAACTATATGCTTAAACGATGCCATACGCGTTTTCAGTGTAGTGAGCGTAGTCAATCCTGCCTGTACATCTGTATAGAAAGGAATGCGATGTTTGTCGAGAATCTCGGGTGTCAGAAAGGCATCACCAACGAAGAGTGTATCGCCAAAAGCTACGCCTACCTGTTCGATACTATGGCCGGGTAGTGAGATGACCTGTAGTGGAATGTGATCTATTGCCTGCTCGTTCCCTTCCAGAACGCTATCTACCAGACATGGTTTGGCTAACAAAAATTTGTGTTGTAACTCGCGCGGAGGCTGTGCGCCGCTAAAGAGATAAAGTGGCTCTAGAATCGGTCCGGACATGACCGCCGCCTCAACGCGTGTCGCATAGACCTTTAGTCCTGTCTGTCGCACGAGATAATGTGCCCCGCCAAAGTGGTCAGCGTGTGCATGGGTGATCAGTAGGGAAGTTGGCGTTAGCCCCAACTTTTTCACCTGGTTCAGGATATCGCGTCCTGCGTCTTTATCCATACCGCTGTCTATAATGAGGCAGCGGCCCTCCTGGGCAATTACTCCTATATTTGCCCCTCCCTGGATAACCCACGTTTGTTCATGGAGTTGCGTCAGTTGCATATTTGGCCTCGACTATAAATGATCCGATGGTGGCTCTTTTAAGGTAAGAGATTATTAGTACCCGCATACCACACATCTTGCGTACACTGAGTTGAGAGAGTATACTCAGATTTAATAGTACTCGCGGAAGCATGATTATAGCTTCTTTGTTCCTGGCGGGTTCTCAGGGGTAAGTGGCTTTGAAGTCAGCAGTGCGGATCGCCACTAGTCGCCCTTTCACCCAGGTATCGAGAGCTTGATCATAACTCACGTATGGGAAGATACATTGCGTTTTTCTTTGTGTCGGTGTATTATAGCCTAAAGTTTCAGTATTTGGCTAGAGTGCGTTGTGCACAAGTTATGAGCTAATAACTACGGGAGAAAAGTTCGTTGGCTACTAAACAACTCCGTCTCGAAGTTGCACAGCTGACAGATGTAGGTCGTAGGCGTGAACACAATGAAGATAATATGGCTTATGTCATCCCTAAAGATCCACAGGTGATGGCAAAGAAGGGTGCTTTGTTCATTGTGGCTGATGGTATGGGCGGACATGCAGCTGGTGAAGTGGCAAGCGAAATAGCTGTAGATACCGTTAGTAACGTGTACTATCAAGATGATAGTGATGATGTTGCCTACTCCTTGCTCCACGCGATCAAACGCGCGAATGCCCTGATTCACCAGCGTGCGGCGGAAAATATGTTGCGCAGCGGAATGGGCACAACCTGTGTTGCCGCCGTTCTCCGTGGCAATATGGCTTATATTGCTAACGTTGGAGATAGCCGTGCTTACCTTGTCCGCAACGGACAGGTAAAGCAAGTATCACAAGATCATTCCTGGGTGGCTGAACAGGTAAGGGCCGGGCTATTGACTGAAGATCAGGCCCGTACCCACGCGCAGCGCAATGTGATTACGCGATGTCTGGGTACGCAGGCCGATGTAGAGATCGATGTATTCCCCGAACAATTAGAGGATAAAGATGCACTGGTGTTCTGCACTGATGGCCTATCGGGCCTGGTAAGCGATGATGAAATCCGCAGAATAGTCGACCAATCCGGTCCTCAGGATAGTGTGTATCACCTTGTACAACGTGCCAATGAGAACGGTGGGCCAGATAATATCACTGCCATCGTTGTATCTGTACAAGAGACTGGCTGGGAACCACCTAATGTCCGTCGCCCTGTGCCCGTGGGTGGCCGTGAAGTTGGTGAAGATACCGCGTCGCTGGGTTCACCTGGAAGTTCTCCTACCACCGTGCCTTCAGCAGTGATTGGCGATGGAAGTGCCCCGAGCAGTTCTATGCGTTTTAGTAGCGGCCCGCTTACACATGATGATATAGATACTGCACCTCAACCTGTCCTTGCTCCCCAGCGTCGGAACCGTAGTCGCCTCTTTTACCCTATGTTGGCCTTGCTGGCTCTGTTAATACTGGCGATGGTTGGCGGAGGAATTTATATTTTTCTCCAATTCAATAGCGGTATCAGCGTGGCGGCGCAAGTAAAAAACGCTCAAGATAGCATGTCTCACGCTAATAAAGTGATATCAACCAACCCTGCTGCCGCTCTTGCTGACCTGGCAAATGCGCAGAAATCCTTACGGACGTTACAGCAGAATACCACGTTGACCAATGACCAGCACACAACCGTCTCAAATCTTGAGGGTAACCTGACGAGGAGCGTTCAAACGGCTATTGCCAACTATAACAATCAATCCTCGATCGCGCTTCTCTGCCCCTCCAACGCCACAACAAATGCCATCAATGATGGGACGACTGGTACACAGGCGAAAACTATTGTTCAAGTGAAGGGGAAGAGGGCTCTTCAATTGTATGCTCTAGGCATGGATAATAAATTGTACCAGGTCAAGAACAACAGCCTGTTTTTCGTGCCTGTCCCTCTCCCTGCCGATACTAAGGTCTTGGATATTGCCAGTAATGGGTCTCAATTGGTTCTGTTGACGGTGCACCCGATGAAAGCGGGTGCCTCAACGTCAAACAACATCTATATGCTCAACCTGCTGTCATCTGATCAAGCAAAACCGGATCACCCCGTTTTTGATGCCTTCTCTCAGATTGATCCGCGGCTAGTGAGGGCTAACCAAGTACCTACACTCATTACTGCTGCGG
>VBHS01000385.1 GCA_005881295.1 Chloroflexota bacterium | reverse complement strand
GGTTGCATCGAGATGCGTGACCGAACCCTTGTGCTCGGGCTCGGGAAAATCTCCTCGAATCGCCAGATCGCGGATGTCGGCAAGGCCGGTGTCCAGGCTGATCGGATAGGCCTGGGCACGGCAAAACTTCATGCCGTTGTATTCTTTGGGATTGTGCGAGGCTGTAATCATGATGCCTGCCGGGAAATTGTAATAACCCACAATGAAGTATAGTTCGTCGGTGGTGGTTAGACCGCAATCGACCACGTTGACGCCCTGGTCGGTAATGCCCCGGATGGCGGCTGCGGTCAACTGGGGGGAGGAGATACGCATGTCGCGGCACACTGCAATCACCGGGACATTCAGGTATATAGCAGCGGCACGCCCAATGCGATAGACGGCGTCTTCGGTCAGGTCTACTCCGTAGACCCCGCGAACGTCGTAGGCTTTAAAGATGGTGGGGTCAATGCTGCTGTCTGTTGTGGTCATTGTAAGTTGGCTCCTTTATCTTTATTTTTGACGATATGCAAGCAAACGACATCAAGGCAATTTCAGTACCTACCACATGCCTGACGACCGGAAGCGCTTACAAACCCATCTTTCGCCATTCTTGCTCCTTGAGTACGCGGCGCAAGATTTTTCCAGAGGGGTTTCTAGGAATGGCATTGATGAATTCGATTTCCCGCACCTGCTTGTAGCCAGCAATCTGTCCATTGACCCACACCAACAGTTCATCCTCGGACAGGTTCTCGTAGCCCGACCTGAGAACCACAAAAGCTTTTGGTACTTCGCCTGCTTCCTCATTCGGCTTGGCAATGATCGCTACATCGGCAACGGCAACATGCTCGAGCAACAGCGCTTCTAATTGGGCAGGGGCTACACTGAATCCTTTATACTTGATCAACTCCTTTTTACGGTCGGTGATTGTCACATACCCTTCTTCATCGCGCCAGCCAATGTCTCCTGTATAGAGCCACCCATCCCGCAGCGCTCCGGAGGTCGCTTCCGGTGCCTTCCAGTAGCCCTGCATGACCTGTGGACCCTGGACGATCAGTTCGCCCTCCTCGCCCACGCCCAGTTCAATCTGGCCGGTCTCAATATCGACGATTTTCTGCCTGGTATCGTGAATCGGCAAGCCAATCGTCCCGACTTTCATGAGTCGCGGATCATAGACCGGGTTGGAGTGCGTTCCCGGCGAGGCTTCGGTCAGTCCATAGGAGGTCATCACCGGGATATGGGTGAGTTCCTCGAAGCGGCGCGCCAGCGCGGGCGGGACCGGGGCCGCGCCACACTGGGTAAAACGAACCGTGTGCAGGTCGTAATCGTGTAACCGCGGCCAATCATTGAGCACGGCCAGCACCTGCGGGACGGAGTACAGGATAGTGATGCGCTGCTCTTGAATCAGCTGCAAACACTTGTCGGCATCGAATCGCTCCATCAGCACAATGGTAGCGCCGGTCATGGCGGCCAGCCCCATCAACATAATGCCGTAGATGTGGTAGAGCGGAACGAAGACTAGCAGGCGGTCCTGAAACGTAATGCGGGCAGTAGCGACCGACTGGTAGGCGTTACACACAAGGTTCTTATGGCTGAGCATGACACCCTTGGGCAGCCCCGTCGTGCCACTGCTGTAGGGGAGCGCGACCAGGTCTTCCCATCCCGGCTCGATGCCTCGAGGCGTTGGTGGATAGGTGCGCAGCAGATAGCTGAAGGACGGCGGGAAGGTCTGTGGAGCGTGAGGGTTGGAACCGACCACCACTACATGTTCCAACGCCGGAGTTTCAGCGCGTACCGACTGCACCAGCGGCAATAACTCCTGCTGAACCACAAGTGCTACTGCTTCGCTATTGCTTAGCTGATAGGCCACTTCGCGCTCCCTATACGAGGGGTTCATTGGACTGGCAACGGCACCAATGCGCGTGATGGCGAACCAGCTGATCAGATATTCTGGTCGGTTTG
Source organism: Chloroflexota bacterium (assembly GCA_005881295.1). Classification (GTDB taxonomy): domain Bacteria; phylum Chloroflexota; class Ktedonobacteria; order Ktedonobacterales; family Ktedonobacteraceae; genus UBA11361. The sequence goes on along the minus strand of VBHS01000385.1, from coordinate 3,299 downwards.
CCATAAACAGGCATACTCTTTGTCCCTTGCCTATTCCGAGGTCGAGCAAGGCATTGGCAAAGGCGTTCGCCAGCGCATCCAGCTCCCGGTACGTCAGGTTAACGTCCTTGAAGAGAATAGCCTCTTGCTCGGGGTAACGCTCAGCCGTGCGCGTCAGCATCTCAGCATAGGGATGGGAAGGATACTGAAGCGCTGGACGGAACAGCTCCGGTTGCAAATGGGGATGATCGGTTGACATGGAAGTAGACATAGCAGTCATGCCTCTCCTTTTCTAGACCTGGACTTCTTTCGAGAACTCCTTCTCATCTCTCTCCCTCTTATGTGATCAAGCGTAAACCGGTACAGTGTACCTGTCAAGGTCTGGTTGAAAGTGATTGATGACTACCAATGAAATGGCAAGCCGGCGTAATTTTCTGCAAGACTGGTGGCTGCTGCGCGTGAACTGACCGTATAGTCAAGCTGAGCGCGCTGCATGCGCTGTTGGAACGCGTCGTCATCAGGGAAGCGATGCAGCATGGAAGTCATCCACCAGGAAAAATGCTCTGTTCGCCAGACGCGCCTCAAACACGTCGTTGAGTATGCCTCTAACAGATGCGTCTGGTTCTGTTGGTAGAACAGCGTGATTGCGCGCGCGAGATGACGGACATCAGCTATTGCTAGATTCAGACCTTTCGCCCCGGTTGGTGGAACGATATGGGCAGCATCACCTGCGAGAAACAACCTGCCATACTGCATCGGTTCGATAACGAAGCTGCGCATGGCCAGGATGCTTTTCTGGATGATTGGCCCCACGAGCAACTTCCAATTGTCTGTGGTCGCTAAGCGTGCCTGCAGCTCTTCCAGTATCATCGTATCTGACCAGTTGGCAATATCATCTTGCGGATCGCACTGAATATACATGCGTTGCAACTCTGGCGAGCGAGTGCTGACCAGGGCGAAGCCGCGTTCGTGATAGGTATAAATCAATTCATGGGTCGAGGGAGGAGCCTGCATCAAGATGCCGAGCCAGCCAAAGGGATATGATCGTGTAAAAACATTTTGTTTCTCCGCTGGAATAGACGACCGAGAAACGCCATGAAAGCCATCGCATCCCGCGATGAAATCGCACTGCAGCTCCATCTGCTCTTGCTCATAGACAAAGTGGATGTGCGGCTGAGAAGAAGCTACATCAGACAACTGGACGTCCGTGACATTGAAAAGAATGTCTCCACCCTGCTTGAGGCGCGCTGCGACAAAATCCTTAATGACTTCATGCTGGGGGTAAATCGTGATGGCGCGCCCGTTGGTCAGTTCATATAAGTTTATGCGATGAGCCTCTCCATCAAAGCGGAGCTCGATGCCATGATGAACAGCTCCTTCCTGCTGCATACGTTCATCAAGCCCTATGTCAGTCATCAGGTCGACCGTGCCCTGCTCGAGAACGCCAGCGCGAATGGTCGATTCAATCTCTTCTCTGCTCCGGCTTTCGAGAACGAGAGAATCAATCCCTTCCATGGATAAGAGGAGTGACAGCATTAAACCAGCCGGTCCAGCCCCAATGATTCCAACGCGTGTGCGCATGTCCATTAAGAACCTCCTCACAAGTCGTTTGTATCTAGTGCATTTCCCATGAGGTTTGTTTCATTTGTTTCATTTGTTTCACTTGTTTCACTTGTTTCCGTTGTATCGCCGTGTCAGCTCGTGCATAAAAAGCAGTGGAGACTTAAACTTTCATACTCCACCTCGCGACGACTCGACCTCGCGGTAGGATGCGAGGGCACGGTCGATGAATGTGTCCGTACTGCCTAAATATCCGCCAGGGTCGAGGGCACGGTCGATCTCTTCCGGGGAGAGGTGGGCGCGCACCTGTGCCGCCAGGGCCGCCTGGCGGAGGTCCATGCCTGACCTGATAGCATCATCGCAGGCCGCCTGGACGATACGATGAGCTTCGGGCCTTCCCACGTGTGGGGCGAGTGCCATCGTCAATGACTCAGCCATGATCAACCCGCCGGTCAGAGCAAGGTTCGCTCTCATATGTGCGGGTTCAATCTGAAGGCCACCAATCATGCCCCGAACCCGCTCGACTGCACTCGCAGTGAAGCGGAAAAGGCCGGGGATGGCAGCCCATTCCGCCTGCCATCCCCCGACGGCGCGTTCGTGCTCCTGTGCCATCGCAGATAGGATCACCGGTACCACCCCGACCGCCAGGCGCGCCGACGCAATTGCTCCGGTCGCGTCGACCGGATTGTGCTTCTCTACCACCTGGAGACCCTTGTCACCCAGGGAGGCAAGCGTCCCGGCGGCGCCCCCCAGTTGAACGGCCAGCGTTCGCTCCCGGCGCTCTCGCAGCGCGTGTACCTGGCGCACCGCAAAGGCCAGCCACCGCGCCGCCTTGAGCCCGAAGGTGATCGGCAACGCTTGCTGGAGAAGAGTTCGCCCGGACATCAATGTGTGTCTGTGTTGCGCGGCGAGAGTCGCGCACGCCGCGCACACCCCATGCAGACTGTCAACGAGGAGGTCAAGTCCATCCCGCATCTGAAGCATCATGGCGGTATCAATCGCATCCTGACTTGTGGCCCCCCAGTGGACGAACTTCTGCGCGTCACCCTCGACCTGTGCCGTCAGCATACGTACGAGGGGAATCGCGGGTGTGCCAGCCATCGCAGCTTCACGATACAAGGCCGCGACATCAAACAGTTCTACCCTGCAATGGGCCTCGATGATGGCTGCAGCTTCCTGCGGGATGATACCGGCGCGCGACTCTGCGCGGGCGAGCGCAGCCTCAAACGCCAGCATACCCTGCACATGTGCCTCAGGGGAGAAAGCGGCGGACATCAGCGGCGTGCTGAACAAGAGGTCAATCGGCTCCGACATACGGCCTTGCTCCATCACAGGTTGAAAAACGCAGTCTCGCCCGCGCCTTGCATCACGATATCAAATCGATAGACGATTATTCCTTCAAGAGTCTCGCGCCTGGCCAGCAATGTCGAACGCCGTTCGTCAGGGACAAATTGCAGAATCGGATCCTCAGTATTTGTTGGCTCATCTTCAAAGTACAGACGAGTTACGAGGTGGTTGAGCAGCCCGCGAGCAAAAACGGTAACACCGATATGCGGAGCCTGTACTCTCTCTCCATTGAATGATACTGGACCTGGTTTGATCGTCTCAAACCAGTAGTTGCCATTTTCTGCTGTACCGGAACGGCCAAATCCCAAAAAGGTCGCATCCAACTGAGCTGGTCCCTGATCCCCACTATGGTTATATCGGCCATGCACATTCGCCTGCCAGATCTCGACCATTGCATCAGGCACCGGCTCCCC
>VBHS01000384.1 GCA_005881295.1 Chloroflexota bacterium | reverse complement strand
AATGCTAGTAACGCGACGAACGCTGGCCAGTAACACCATGGTACAATTTGGGCTATAATGACTTTTAACAAAATCATCCATACACCGCCTGACGATGTGGGTATCCCATACAGTAGGAGCCGATTTATCGCGCTCACCGCCGATTTATCGGCCCTCTTCCGCTATCCAGATGAAAAAGGCAAAAAGCATAATAGTCACAGCAGGTGAACTATCAAGGAGAGAAATAAAGTATGACACGAGATGAATTGTTGGCTGCCGCTCGCGAGGCCGCCTTGCGGGCCCACTGCCCCTACTCGCACTTCAGGGTTGGAACTGCTCTACTAGCCGGTGGCAAGCTCTATACCGGCGTGAATATCGAGATCTCGAGTTACGGCCTCACGCTCTGCGCGGAACGTTCAGCCCTGGCGGCAGCATTATCCGCTGGCGCGGGTCCCATCACCCATGTCGCGGTCGCCTGCATAGATATACCTCCCACTGCCCCGCTCAACCAGCACACACCCTGTGGCGCCTGCCGCCAATGGCTGGCCGATCTTGCACCCGAGGCTACCATCTATATCGACGGCGCCACCCGGGACTTCTCGGTCCCTGACCTCCTGCCATTCGCCTTCGAACTGTAAAACCTCTTGACAAATCGCATATATCTTGTGTAAGCTATAAGTCCAGGGACAGTAATTACGGTAGCAAGTTATCTTTTAATGCATCCCGTGCGGCAAAGCTTTCACTACCGAGGAGCTTGTATGCGACCACGCGCAAGTGCGCATAACCCGGGACTACTGAGAGCATACCCCTCTCTCTCAGTAATGGCGTCTCGTTTCTTGATGCAGTTCAATCCTCCCATCTTTCCTGAAAAACTCTTCCGCCGTTTCCCATTCAGCCAATCTTCAGATCAACGTACATTCGAACGTATGGTGTTTTTAAACGTTTCGTCGTAGCAAGTTCTGGTAAGTCCAGTAGTTTCGACATCTTCGTTTGACCCATAGAGTGAGGCTATCCCAGGTTCTGAGGATGGTGAAGGAGTCAGGAATGTCAGAGCGTTACACTATCGGCATCGAGGAAGAATTTCAAATAGTAGACCGCAACACGGGCCAGCTCAGCCCACAAATTATGCCCCTTTTGCAAAAAGGCGCTCCCTTCTTCGGCGATCAGATTAAACCAGAGATGTTGCAGCCAACAGTAGAACTTATTTCTAAAGTCTACCCCAACATCATTGTCGCCCGCTCAGAAACACAAAGATTAAGAGCCAGGCTGGCGAGCATGCTAGCTGAGGACGGTTTAGCACTGATCAGTGCAGGAACCAATCCTGGAGCCCACTGGACCGATCAGCTCGTAACGCCTAACCCGCGTTATCATGAATTGCTAGAAGAATTTCAGGACGTGGGGCGCTCCATCTTGATCTTTGGCCTGCATATCCATATCGCCGTGGAGAACAACGAAATCGCCGTTATCTTGATGAATCAGTTGCGCACCTGGTTACCGCATCTCCTGGCCCTCTCTTCAAACTCTCCCTTCTGGTCAGGGCGATTGACAGGTCTCAAATCCTATCGTACCGTCGTCTGGAAGCGCTTACCCCGCAGTGGTCTGCCAGATACCTTCCAATCCTGGAACGAGTTCAACCACTATGTGCACACACTCATTGAAACCGGCTGTATCGATAATGGCAAAAAAATCTGGTGGGATATCCGACCCCATCCTTTTTTTGGCACAGTCGAATTTCGCATTTTCGATATGCCCTCTACCCTCAACGATGTGATTGGCATCGCCGCGCTCTGCCAATCGCTCGTCGCGAAGCTATCCTGGCTGCATAAACACGGTATAGAGGTTCCTGTTGTGCCGCGCAATCTCCTCGAAGAAAATAAGTGGCGCGCCATGCGCTATGGGCTTGACGCCTGCGTTGTCGACTTTGGGCAAGGACGTTCTCTCAGTATACGCGATTCCATCCACGAGCTTTTGGATATGGTAGACGATGTCGCCGGTGATCTCGGCACCCGCTCCGACCTCGCCTATATGCGTAACCTGGTGGATGACCCCCATGGTACCGGCGCGGATCGCCAGATCGACCTCTATCAAAAAACCGGCAGCATCCACGCCGTCCACCAGTTTTTGCTCCAAAAGACCATAGAGGGCATCCCTATCTATTCACCCGAAGAAACCCTGGTACGCTAACAGGGAATGCACAAAATGGAGATGGCCCGCCGCAGGGCGGGCCATCTCCATTTTGTGCATGCTTGATTTATCCCACAAACGCTACCAGGCGGCAAAATGCCGCCTCACCCCCATTGAACTTCCAGGGGAAACAGCCAACCCATATACGCTGGTCCAGCACCTCGTCAATCATACCGCCAGCGTTCTCAACATGGAAGACACCATGGGGAAACATATCATAGTGCATAAGCTGCAGGTCATCGTCAGGCCAGATTTCCTCGAGCGGCTGGCCCAGCTTCTGCGCGCATTTGGTCGCCAGGTCGGGACGCACTTTGCGAATAACCGTGTTCATCGGGTGATCCATTGAACCGGCATCGATCGCGAACCAGGATATCTTGCGCTCCAACACCCAGTTGACAAACTCGCGCTTCGGCCCCGGATGTTTGATGAAATAACGTGTCTCGTCCGGCTCTGACTCACCATACCAGTTGCTGGGATAATACTTGTGGTAGCCGGTATGCACCACCACGATATCGCCCGGCTGGATGCGCAAACCCGTTTTACGCTCCCATTCCTCGAAATGGGCAGAGGTATAGACCTCGTAATCACCAATACCCAGCCCCTCCAGGTCCACCACAACTCCCGGCCCTATCAGCTTGTCCAGGGGAATACTGCCGATATCCTGCCCATTGGTAATAAAGTGGAGCGGCGCGTCAAGATGAGTACCCACGTGCAGCGTAGATGCGATATGCTGCCCACCCACTTTGTCAAAAGCCACGCGCTTGATCCACTTGATCGTAGGGCCTTCGTAGGTAGCGAAACCGGGCGTATGCATGTCCCAGTTCTGCGATAGATCGATTACCCGCATCTTACTCAGGTCGATTGCTTGCATAGATGTTCTCTCCTCACTTGCCGCCATTTCGTACCGCGTCAAAAATGATTTGATCAATCAGTTGTTCGACGGGCGCACGGTCATCAGTAAAATAGACATTGTTTGTCTTCTCCTCGCGGATATGTCCATAAGCAATACTGGCATAAGCGACACTTTTGAGCGCTGGATTGGTCATCCTGGCAGTGTTGGTATAAAAGTTGCTGAGCGATGTTCGCGCGTTGGTACCAATAACCAGGCTATTCTCAAAGCGCTGCGAGTCTATGATATAAACATTGGCAAAGGTCGAGCGCATTGTTTGCGCCAGCGCTTCTACAAGGCGAAAATCACAGCAGCTACGTCCGGCATTGACCACTGCCACTCCTGTCGGTGTCAGGTGCGAGCGAACCTCGTGAAAAAACTCGGTCGTAGTCAGCTGAAAGGGTACGTAGGGCTGTTGATAGGCATCGATGCCGATCACATCGTAATGTTGCTTTGTCGTCTGCAAAAAGTAGCGCCCATCTTCCACAATGACGTGCAGGTTGGGTTCGTTCATATGAAAATAGTGCTGCGCCAGGTCAACGATCGTACCATCTATCTCGACCCCGTCAATGGCAACAGGCCCATAGACCGCGCTGAATTCACGCGGAATGGTACCCGCTCCCAGCCCGATGATCCCCACCTTACGCACCTGGCTTGTTGTAAAGGGCGCATTGTTGAAAAAAGGGGCGATCAGAAAGTAGTCCCAGGGTCCCTGTGTCAGCACCCGGTTCGGATTGTAGATAGAATGCACCCCCAACCCCTCGTTCAACAGCAGCTGCGTCTCATCACCCACACGCACCACCTGGATATAGTTATATGGTGACTCGCGTTCAGTCACCAGCGCTCCCCCGCTACCTGAGCCACTCGGCGGCTTGATAGCCCCCTGCGGACCAATCAGTGCCAGCCCCATCGGGATCAAAAGCAAAACGGAAAGCAGGCTTTTATCTGGACGGCGCGGGTGCGATGGTCCTCCCGTCCAGAGACGCAGCGCCACCAGCCCGATAATCGAAACAAACAAGA
>VBHS01000383.1:552-4255 GCA_005881295.1 Chloroflexota bacterium | reverse complement strand
GTCGCGCACCTGCGGGTCCTCTAAGGAACCCAGTACCGCAGCGGAACCGGTATCCATTAAAATGAGGGGGATACCAGGAGATGAACCACTCAGCTCTACGTAACGACTTGCGCTGGAGGCAATAGCACGTAAGCGAGTCAGGTCGGCAGGCGTATGTTCAACAGCATAAGCAAAAGCGCTGGGCGTCGGTTCTTTGCGTACCGTTTCGGTGATGAAATTGAAGCGAAAACGACGGTCACTAATCCCAGGAGGAGCCGCGCCATGGTCAAAGGCTGCGATGGCAAGGGCATCCACCGCAGGATCTACGTCAAAGGCCTGCATGGCGCTAATAATGGCATGTGCATTAAAATCTTGTAACTCAATATGTACCAGCGTGGGATTCTCTGCCCGTCGCGCTGCCTCGTCCATATCTATAATCTCAAAACCCATCTGTTCAACCATCGACAGGTCATCATCAAATGTCCGCCCCGCTTCAGCGGTAACGGCCACCGGGAAGCCAGCCAGCGCGTGATCGCGTGCAGCCCAATGACATGGGCCACCACCCATTGTGACGCCAGTCAGTAATAGGGGCTGCCCGCGCCGGGTAGCGTGCTTGATACGCTCGGCGACAATGACTGTCGGTGATGGCATGACCATTTTGAAGCAGTTCTCGATGGTTTTGCCGCTCTCGAAGAGCAGTATATCTTGAGTGCCTGTGCCAACATCGACAGCCAGGATGCGGATGGGTAATGCCATGGATGTGCTCCCAGGAGTGATATAGTGTGCTAGAATTTGGAAGACTACGTTGCACTTTCTGATAGGCGAAAATCACCAGGTTGTGTGGGATAACGAGTCAGACCTCTGCCAGGTCCCAGATTCTCAGTAGGTGTCGAGAGCTGGCTGGCCTTGCGCTCTAACGCGAGGTTGATCAGATCGACGATGCTATCCAGATCGATGATGTTTGAATTTAACACGAGATCATACAGGTGTGGGTCTGCAGGATGGAAGCGATACTGTGTTTGCAAGTAGCGAACTCTATCACGATCTTTCGTCTGTATGCGTTTACGGGCTGCATCCTGGTCCAATCCTTCACGGAGCATGACATAGGGGACGCGTTGTTCGATCGACGCTACTACCCGCACATGAAGAACGTCACGTTGCCCAGCTAGAATGACCTGTGCCGCTCGACCTACAATCACGACATGTCCTGCTGTAGCCGCTGATGTGACAACCTTTTCTAGTGCTTTGTGGTATTCTTGTGCGTTCGTTGTCAATGAAACCGGCCCTGCCGCATACATTGCTGGATCAACTGCCTGCATGCTGGACAAAATACGTGAAACAAGACCCTCAGCATATTCATCGTGTACCGCCGCCTCCGCCTCGGTGACTCCTAATTCCTGTGCTACCCGTATTACTGCTTCATGATCGATTAGACCCCAGCCTAGGCGTTTGGCCAGGCGTCTAGCAATTTCGCCACCTCCACTCCCATATTCACGTGAGATAGTGATGGCGCGCATTTGGGAAATGATGCTGGAATCGCTGGAATCTACGCTCATCTTATTCTCCTGAAATCTCTAGAGATCGCTGCTACTAGTGCTACAGCTAAAGATATGCGCCAGGTTGAAAGGTTCGTCCGTTGCAAGAAAAGAGATACAAGTGATAGGACACATTTTGTTTATATTGTAGATTCTCGTTACAGAATTAGCAACTAATCAATGCTTGACGCAAGCTCTCAGAGAAGATACAATGTAGCTTGAGAGTAGTGATATAAAAATAACCTATTCACCGGGCGAAAGAAACCGTCCGGTTTTCTTTTGCCTTTAAGGAGTTATACATTTTTACTATGCAGGTTCAAAATACTATGGCCCATACAGAAAAATTGGTACAACGAAACGATATTCGCAATGTTGCTATCATCGCTCACGTCGATCATGGGAAAACTACGCTAGTAGATGGCCTGCTCAAGCAGAGCCACATTTTTCGTGAGAATCAATATATGGGCGAACTTATCATGGATACTAACGACCAGGAGCGGGAGCGTGGTATTACCATTCTGGCCAAAAATACTGCCATTATCTATCGAGATATAAAAATCAACATTATTGATACACCAGGACATGCGGACTTTGGAGGCGAGGTCGAGCGAGTACTCAATATGGCCGATGGTTGTATTCTCCTTATCGATGCGGTGGAGGGTCCAATGCCTCAGACTCGCTTTGTACTGCAAAAAGCACTGGAGCTGAACTTACAGCCTATCGTCGTGATCAATAAAATAGACCGTCGCGATGCGCGCATTGATCAGGTGCTGGAATGGACGCAGGACCTTTTCCTGGAGCTGGCGACAACCTATGCACACCTCAATTTCCCTGTCCTTTACGCTGTTGGTCGCGACGGCGTGGCGATGTATCATCCAGATGATGAGCGCATTAACCTGGAGCCGCTGTTTGAGACAATTGTCAATACCATTCCTGCTCCAGTCGTAGATACCGAGGCCCCTTTCCAGTTGCTGGTTGCAGCGCTCGACTATGATGATTATAAAGGCAAATATGCCATTGGGCGCATCGTACGCGGGCGAGTGACGCCGAATACCTTCGTTGCGCACATCAACCGGGATGGGGTGACATCACGACAAAAGATCAATCTCGTCATGACGTATAAAGGGCTGCAGCGTATAGAAGTTCCTGAGGCGTTGGCTGGAGATATCGTAGCCTTAACAGGTATTGCCGGCGCCAATATTGGCGAAACTATCGCCGACGTAGACCATCCTGAATCCTTGCCGACCATTGCCATCACAGAGCCAACCTTGAAGATGACCTTTGGGGTGAATACCAGCCCATTCGCTGGCCGAGAAGGCAAATACCCTACCTCCAGGCAGCTGCGGTCGCGCCTTTACCGTGAATTAGAGACGAATGTCAGTCTGCGGGTAGTAGATGGCAATTCACCAGACGAGTTTATTGTATCTGGTCGTGGTGAACTGCATCTCTCTGTATTGATTGAGTCTATGCGCCGCGAGGGATACGAGTTTCAGGTATCGCGCCCCGAGGTGATTACCCACGAAGACGAGAACGGCAAAATCGTTGAACCTATCGAACACCTGGTTATTGATACCAGGGACAGCTATATTGGAGTGCTCACTGAGACATTGGCGTCCAGAAAAGCGCAGCTTATCAATATGACCAACGATGGTTCCGGCAATGTACGCCTGGAGTACCATATTCCAACACGCGGTTTAATTGGTTTCCGCAATGCCTTTCTGACCTTGACTCAGGGCAATGGTGCAATGAGTAGCCTCCTTGTCAGCTATGAGCCCTGGCTAGGAAAGATCGGAACAACCCGTATGGGGGCACTTATCGCCTCTGAAACTGGAGTTGCCGTTACATATGGATTGAACAATGCTCAGCAACGTGGTGATACCTTCATAGAGCCGGGTACGCCTGTGTACGAAGGCATGATCGTTGGACTCAATGCGCGGCCAATGGATATGGCAGTCAATGTGTGTAAGGAGAAGCAGAAGACCAATGTACGCTCTTCCACCTCAGATATCGCGGTACGCTTGACGCCACCTATCATCATGAGCCTGGAACAATCGCTTGATTTTATCAATAATGATGAACTGGTTGAGGTTACTCCGCAGAATATCAGGTTACGCAAACGCTTATTGACGCAGCACGAGCGATCGCGAGCTCGAAGTAACGAATAAAACTCTTAGAGGTCAACCATATCA
>VBHS01000383.1:0-537 GCA_005881295.1 Chloroflexota bacterium | reverse complement strand
TAGCCCATGGTCGCACTGTGGACATGTGCGGATATGGGATACAATAGCATTGCTCAAACGTTCATTACCTTGCCAATTCGTGTGCATCAGTAGCCGGTGTAGTTCAGAACAGCCCATGAAACAGATCCCCCCAATTTTGTGCAGTTTTTGCATCCGCTTCATAAAACTACACATATAGACTATTGTATGCTATTCTCGCCATATTTGTAAAAGCTGCATTATCTCAGGTTTTTTACGTAATGCCCTCAAAGCTCTATAACGCCACATATAGATCTCTTGCACTGGTACATGCAAGTGACTTGCCATTTCACTTTCATCCATATCCACAAAGTAAGTATAGAGCAATACCTGCTGGTAGTTGCGGTTACGTAGTGATAGGATAGCATCTTTAAGCGTTTGATGCAATTCCTGCCTCTCTATTTGTCGCTGAGGATCATGGTGTTGTTCATCGCTTGGTATTTCGTTGTACAGTTCCTGTTGATTCTCAATTGAGAGACAAGAATCTCTATCACGCTTCTGTACATAAGCATGGGCTTG
>VBHS01000382.1 GCA_005881295.1 Chloroflexota bacterium | reverse complement strand
AACAGAAAACGCCTCCGCCAGCGTTCGTCAAAGCCGAGGTGAAAAAGCCTGCCACTCAAGAGAACAAGCCACGCAAGAAGCGCGAAGCCCAGTATAATCGTGCTCGGAAACGAGCAGTGCCCACGCAAATCGTGGAACATCGGATCGTGGAGTGTCCAGCTTGTCATCTGCGTTTAGGTGGCATCAGTCTGGCCCGTTGCCGCGAAGTGATCGATGTGCCGCCTCCGCCTGTGGTGGAAGTGAGCGAGCATCGCATTTACAAAGGATGGTGCTCAAGCTGCCAGAAATGGCATGAAGCGCCAGTCGACTTCGGGGAGCAGGTGATTGGACAGGGACGCATCGGCGTGCGACTGGCGAGTATGATTGCCTATTTGCGCACCGAGATGCGATTACCGCTGCGCCAAGTGCGAGAAGTGCTCCGCACCCTGCACGGGTTTGAGGTCAGTGTCGGGGAGTTGGCAGAACTCTTGCATCGCATCAAGGACTATGCACAGCCCGTCCTCGATGGCCTCAAAGCCGCCATCCGTGCCAGTCCAGCGGTGCAGGCGGATGAAACCGGATGGAGAGAAGATGGCAGCAATGGCTACATCTGGAGCGTTTCCACCCCCAGCATTCGTTATTACGAATACCATCATTCTCGTGGCGGGGAAGTGGTCAAGCAACTCATTGGGGAGGACTATCAGGGCGTGCTGGGCAGTGATTTTTATGCTGGCTACAATATACACCACGGGCTGCATCAGCGCTGTTGGGTCCACTTCTTACGCGATATCCATGATCTCAAAAAGCTCCATCCTCAAGATGAGGTTCTGTTCACCTGGGCCAGGGATGTCAAAGCCATCTATGAGCAAGCGGTGGCTTGGGCAGGGCAGGAAGGCGATCGGACTCTGTCTCCACGACAACTTGAACGTGTTCGCGTGGCGCAGCAGCATGTCTTGGAGCAGCGTCTGTGGAAGCTTTGCCAACCGTATGCCCATACGACGGCTCCCCAACACACCTTATGTGAGCGGGTCGAACAGTTTTTACCCGAACTCTTTGTCTTTGTGGCTGTCCCTGGGGTCCCTGCCCATAATAATCTGGCCGAGCGCAGTGTTCGCCCTCTGGTCATTGCCCGCAAAATCAGCGGCGGCACTCGCAGTCCCAGGGGATCAGAGACTCGCATGGGTCTGGCCTCTCTTTTCGGTACCTGGACTGCTCAACAGCTCAATCCTTTCCGACAGTGCCTCGCCCTGCTGACTTCCCCATCTTCTTTAGGTCAACTCTGAACAGTATCGACATCTCTGTGTTGCTGCAAGCAGCAGAGGAACGTGTTACTATAGAAGAGATCGTGCAACAGTAGTGGGGAACCCTCCCGCACTATCACACAGGAGTAAAGCACAGGAGACGAACAGTGGAAAGAAAACCGTTTAGAATCCTCGCTATAGCGGGCAGCCTGCGGCAGGGTTCCTTCAATCAAGGGCTGCTGCGCGCCGCAAAGGAGGTTGCGCCCGAGTGGGTCGAGGTGCAGTTCTTCGACATCGGCCAGTTGCCTTTCTTCAACGAGGACGTCGAGGCCGCCGGAGACCCTGAGCCAGTCCGCCGGTTCAAGGATGCCATCGCCACCTCAAACGCCGTCCTGATCGCTACCCCTGAGTACAACGGTGTGGTACCGGGGGTGCTCGCCAACGCCCTGGACTGGGCCTCGCGACCAACAGGTCGCAGTGTTCTGCGTAACAAACCGGTGGCATTGATGGGTGCGGTCCTGGGCCAATCGGGCTCAGCAAATGCACAGGCCGCCTTGCGTGGGGTCCTCGGTCGCATTGGTGCCATCGTGGTACCCGACCCTCAGGTGCTGGTGCCACGGGCCTCCAGACTATTCAACGAGAACGTGGACCTGCATGACGAGCGCACGCGTGAGGAGATCCGCCAGCTGGTCGAGGCGGTGGCCCACTGGTGCCGACGCGTCCAGCCAGAAGAGCCTGTCGGCACGCAGTCGGTGACTGCTCCATAGCCTACCTCGCCAGTAGATGGTTGACGCTGCTGGTCAGTTCAGAAGGAATACTCCATGGCCGGCGAAAGCCCAGAGAAACAGTGATAGTAGGACGGTCTCAAGATTTACGGAAAGGGGTTCTACCTAGACTCTTCGCAAGAGTCTTTTTAGCAGGTACAAGCGAGGCGTGCAGTAACTGCTTCTCCGCTTTTCCTGCAGGCCATTGAATAGCTTGAATATCCATCTTATATACCTTAAAAGCCTCTATCAGTTGCCTGAGGTCGTCGACGCGCTCCTTTAATGAGCAGATCATCGCATTTTGTTGCCGGGGCGGCAGGGCCAATACTGCCTGGATCATTTCTTTTAGACAGGTCGAGGCATCCATCTGTTGCGCCACCGTCTCTGCTGGATCGGCCATATGCCGTGTAGCTATCTCAACTTCAGCATGGGTCAGTCCCTCATCTATCGACACCGATAAATAGGGTTTCTGTCGCCGTTTCATATCAATAAACTCACTCTGAATAATGAGCTTGATATAGGCGTAAGGGTAGCGGATATCCCTCTTTTCGAGTGCCTGCCAGAGCTTGATACGAACCCGCTGAATGATTTCATCTAATTCCAAATCCAGCACTGCCGGATGGATATCCCGAGAATAGCAGCGTCCAAGACGATGAACCTGGGAAATGATATAACCATCAAGACGTCTTAAGATCGCCTCACAGGTGTCGCTCCGAGAAGCTACTACTGCTTCGTATAGCATGTTCGTTCTCCTTCTTCGTTTCATCATAAACATCGAGAAAGTTAAGGATTTTGAGTACGCATAAAGCATAGCCGGGAAACGTGTTCTAAGCGACAGCATCAAAGAGGCAGATAGGAGGCAAAAATTTGTAAGCGCAACGCTGCTATTTGGGCCTCTCCTGTAGAGAAATACCCGCTGGTCAATTTAATCTAAAGAGCAAATATAAAATATGATAAAATGATGTATATCTTATCCTCCTGTATCTAGACAGAGCCGGTTACCTTACAACGCTATGAAAAGATAATTCATGGATAAGCGCCTATCAAACAGGAAAAAGCGGGTCCCCAACTTCCGCTTGAGAGAAGCACGGGAACAACGCGGGCTGGCACATAAGGATGTTGCCGATTTTATTGGTCTTCCTGATTCTCACACTGTAGGCCGTTGGGAACGCGGCGAGTCCTTTCCTCAGCCGCACTATCGTCAAAAACTGACACACCTTTTTGGAAAAAGCGCGGAGGAACTCGGCCTCGTTAAGGCAAGATTCGACGAGCACACCCAGCAACCTGAAGCTCCTCCCGAACCCTCTGAAAGCAGACAAACACCCGAGTATATCTGGAAGATCCCACATCCTTTCTCTTCATTTATTGGGCGTGAACAGGATATCGTCACAGTATCCAGCCTGCTTAAGCGGAGCAGCGTGCATCTGCTGACCCTGCTTGGCCCTGGCGGCGTAGGTAAGACGCGTCTGAGTATACAGATTGCTAACACAATGCGCGAGCACTTTATTGGCGGCGTATGCTTTGTTTCCCTTGCCTCAATCGGTGACCCTATGCTTGTGCTTCCCACCATTGCCCAGGCCTTTGGTATGCAAGAGAGCGGATCGCAATCTATTATTGAGCAGATAAAAAGCGTACTGCGTGATACATCTTTCTTACTCGTGCTCGATAATTTTGAACAGGTGGTAACGGCGGCTCCTCTCGTGGAAGAACTGCTCACCGCGTGTCCAGGACTAAAAGTGCTCGTGACCAGCCGCAC
>VBHS01000381.1 GCA_005881295.1 Chloroflexota bacterium | reverse complement strand
CCAGCAATTCGTTGGTCGTCTCGTTTTCAGGGTTCACTTGTGTCATGCTCATGAGTAATTTCTCTCCTCTTTGCAAGCTGGCGTCCACTAATGACGCCGGTAAAGAACAACAACAGGTTGACGGGTCATCCTTTCCTCATCAGTCAGTTCAACGAAGTGCCAGACTAACTGTTGAGGTCATGAGAATTGCCGCTACATGACGCCATTGTCATATATGGCCATATCGGAGACCAACAGGTCAAAAAAAATTCCTCACCCCCGAATCAATGGGGATGAGGAAGAATAATGCGCCGGTAAATCGACACCGGGTCCATCAATGGGATGGAACAGGCAACCTGCCTGCAACATCATGAGTATCCGTGATCGTACCCAGCGCACAACAGTCATGAGTATACTAAGTCCTTTCCACAGAGTGGAACAAATGGAAACTGGTTTCAAATTGTTAGAAGTATACCCACCTGAATTCCAAAAGTCAAGGCTAAATTAAAACCCGTTTTGCCCTTTTTACTGGATACTCAGGACCGTTACATCAAAAATCAGCGTTGCATTGGGTGGAATCGCCTGGTTACCTTGCGCCCCATAGCCAAGTGCAGCAGGAATGATGATACGGCGCACGCCGCCAACTTTCATTCCAACCAGCCCCTCGTTCCAACCTGGAATAACGCTTGCCTGGCCAAGGGGAGTAACAGAAAAGGGTTGGCCACCATGATCGTAGGAACTATCAAACTTTTTACCATTGCTCTGCAACCAGCCAGTGTATTCTACAGAGACCGTACTACCCTGCTGTGCTACTTTACCACTGCCAACTTTGAGATCGAGACATTGCAGCCCATCTGCGTTTGTAGCCGCGGTTCCTGTTGCCGGAGGTGGACTCGTCGGACCTGCTTTCGGGGTCGAATCATAGATCGAAGGGACAGCAGATGCGGTAGAACATTTAGGGCCTATCGTGGCCGAAGTCTGCTTCGTTTTGCTTGCGGCTGCGGCGCTCTGCTGACTTGTATAACGCTGGTATTGCCAGTAAACCAGGCCTGCGGCAGCGATTACCACCGCTGCTGCAATGATGCTGAGCCAGATGCGTTGTCTGCGGCGCCGCCGGGCCTGGCGCATAAGACGCTCCTGTTGTCGCTGACCGGGTCTTCCTTGCTTTTGTGGTGAACTCTTTCTACCATTCACGGTTTGAGTCATTGAGGTATCTCTCCTTGCACGTTGTTGAATTATTGCAAGGAGAGGGTATCATAAACCGATCGTTATGGCAAGAGGGAATGACTTCCTGACTTGCTTGTAACGTTGCTTCGCTTTAGCTTTGCTCTCGACATGTTTACAATAGCTGTGATATAATATATTTCACCATAAAAGTAAGGTTAAAGCAAAGACTACGCTTTTTTTGTATGGAGTCATGTACAATGAAAGAAGGGGAGCCCCTTTGATCCCCATCTCGGGACCCGAAATAGCCCTCGTAACTTCCTTACTGCTGACTACAAACTTACCGCTCACGACATAAAGGAGTACCTATCTATGCCCCAGGGATATATACGATTTCCAGATATTCACCAGGACCGCATCGTCTTCGTTTCGGAGGATGATCTCTGGTTGATTACAGACACTGGAGGACGCGCCGAACGTTTGACGGCAGCGGTAGATGAAATCAGCCATCCCCATTTTTCACCCGATGGCCAGTTGCTGGCATTTGTCGGGCAGGAAGAGGGGCCAAACGAGATCTATGTAATGCCCGCGTTAGGAGGTCCAGCTCAACGGCTGACCTATCAAGCAGCCGATTGTCGCGTACTGGGATGGACACCCACGGGCGATGAGATCCTTTATTCAAGTAACGCGGGTCAATATATCAACCGCTTCCACGTCATCTATGCTATTAGTCCTGATGGAGGCCAGCCCCGGCAGTTGCCTCTGGGTATGGCCAATGCGATCTCCTATGGGCCTGAAGGCGGCATTGTATTGGGTCGTAATATCAACGAACCGGCACGCTGGAAACGCTACCGCGGAGGCACCGTCGGGCATTTATGGTGTGATGCCCATGGCAGTGGACACTTTCAACGCTTGCTCCACCTCAAAGGCAATCTCGCTTCCCCTTGCTGGGTTGGCAACCGCATCTACTTCCTTTCAGACCACGAGGGTATCGCTAATATCTATTCGTGTACCCCTCAGGGAGAAAATGTACGGCGCCACACGAATCTGCAGGATTTCTATGCTCGCAATCTTTCGAGCGATGGAAAGCGCATGGTTTTTCATGCCGGTGCAGATCTGTACCTGTTTGATCCGGCAAGTGAGAACCTGCATCGTTTCAGCGTTGAGCTGCCCAGCTTGCGCACACAGCTCAATCGTAAATTTGTCCCAGCAGCACACTATATGGATTCGTATGCGTTACATCCCCAGGGCTATGCAACCGCTATTACGACGCGAGGAAAAGCTTTCACTATGGGCAACTGGGAAGGCCCCGTCATCCAGCATGGTGAACAGGACGGTGTGCGTTATCGCATGTTGGAGTGGCTCAACGACGGAAAACGGCTTGTGACTGTTAGCGACGGCATTGGTCGAGAAGCCCTTGTGGTCTCCAATCCTGAAGACGCTAGCGAGAAGACGCTTTCAGAGATCGAATTTGGACGAGCCGTCAGTTTGGTGGTTTCACCGGCAGATGATGTAGTGGCCATTACCAACCACCGCAATGAATTGATCGTGGTGGATCTTGAATCCGAGAAATCAATAGTCGTCGATAAAAGTGATTTCGGCCGTATTAGCGGACCAGCATGGTCTCCTGACGGGAAGTGGCTGGCGTACAAATTTGACGATTCAAATCAAACTTCCGTCATCAAACTTTGTAACCTGGAAACAGGCGAGACGCACTTTGCGACTGACCCTGTGCTCGCTGATTTTTCGCCATCCTTTGACCTGGAAGGCAAGTATCTCTACTTCCTGGGCAAACGTACATTCAATCCCGTGAGAGACAACCTGCACTTTGATTTGAGCTTTCCAAAGGGCGTAAAACCCTATGCAATTATGTTAAGAAAAGACCTCCCTTCTCCATTTATTCCAGTTCCCAAAGCTCCACCGGGGAAAGAGAAGGAAAAAGAGGGCAATGGTTCGAAGAAACAACAGCACGGCAGCGAGGAAGATTTACCGAAAAAGCCGGAAGATGAGGCTAAAGAGGCTGCAGGAGGCGAGCATGGTGAGCAAGAACAGGAGGATGAGGCCAACGAAGATAAAAAACCCTCGCTGGTTATCGACCTCGAGGGTATTACCTCACGCGTGCTGCCATTTCCTGTTTCAGAGGGCCGCTATGGGAGCGTGCAGGGCATCAAGGGCAAGGCGCTCTTCCTGTTATTCCCCATCGAAGGAGCATTGCCTTCACCTTCAGACTCCGACGAACCGAAGGGGGGCACTATCTACAGCTACGATTTCGAGACGCACAAACACGAGTGGCTGTTGGATAACGTGAACAGCTTTGATGTATCGCGCGACGGCAAGACGCTGATCTATTCCGCCCGTAACCGTTTGCGCGCCTTGAAGGCGGGAGAAAAAGCTCCCAAGTCAGATAGCAATGAGCCCAGTCGCGAAAGCGGCTGGCTCGATCTGAACCGGGTCAAGGTCTGCATCCAACCTGCCTCGGAATGGAAACAGATGTTGGCCGAGGCCTGGCGCTTACAGCGAGAACATTTCTGGGCTGGCGTATTGTACAGGGAGACATCTGGGACAGTAACGCGACCTCGCCGCTCAACATGCCGGGCATCAATGTTACCGTGGGTGACGCGGTATTAGCCATCAATGGGCAGCGTGGCAATCCCGCCCGCAGCCCTCAAGAACTGTTGGTGTACCAGGCCAGGAACGAGGTGCAACTGACGATTGAGTCCGCGGAGACCAAAGAAACGCGTGTGGTTACCGTGAAGGCGCTGGCAAGCGAGCGGGAGGCCCGCTATCGAGAGTGGGTTGAGAAGAATCGCGAGGCAGTACATACCCTTTCCAATGGGCGCGTTGGCTATATTCATATCCCTGATATGGGATCTGATGGCTATTCCAAGTTCCACCGTTGCTACCTCGCCGAATATGACTACCCTGCGCTCCTCGTTGATGTGCGCTGGAATGGCGGAGGCAATGTCTCTTCATTGCTGCTGGAAAAACTGGCACGGCGTCGCATTGGCTATAGCTTTTCGCGCTGGGGTCAGCCGGAGCCATACCCCTATGAGTCGCCGCGCGGCCCAATGGTAGCTCTCACCAATGAGCAGGCAGGTTCAGACGGTGACATTTTCAGCCATAGCTTCAAACTGATGGGCCTGGGCCCATTGATTGGTATGCGCACCTGGGGTGGCGTAATCGGTATATCCCATAATCATAGCCTCGTTGATGGGACGCGCACGACGCAGCCCGAACATGCTTTCTGGTTCAAGGATGTCGGTTGGAACGTGGAGAACTACGGCACGGACCCGGATATTGAGGTAGATATCGCGCCACAAGATTATGTCAACGACATCGATCCACAATTAGAGCGGGCCATCGCCGAGGCTCTCAGGTTGATCGAGGAAAAGCCTTCCCTGGAGCCTAAGCCCGAGGAGAGGCCAAAAAGAGGAAGAATGTAGAGTAGGCTACTTTCCACTTACTTTTCTTCCTCCCACCCACGTCTGTGTAATCACTTCAGAAGAGGCTCCGAAGAAGAGGACGTCTAAAAAGTCGTCGCTATACCATCCTGCCATCGCCGGGTGATTCACATCAACGCCGATAAAATCAGCTGGCAGGCCAGGGGCAATCACCCCTGTTTGGAGACCCAGAGCACGAGCGCCAGATTGTGTACCATAGTCGAGCAGCAGTGGTCCCGGTGAACCCATTTCATCGGCAACCAGGACGCGACGACGCTGGTAGCGCATGCGAGCGGAGTACTCTGCCCAGCGCAGTTCTTCAATCGGATCAAGGCGCGTATTGCTATCGGAACCTATACACAGGGGAATGTTGGCCGCCAGCAGCTCGGCATACGGGGCGATACCATCTCCAAGATCACCTTCAGTAGTAGGGCAGACACAGACGGTACTCCTGTGCTGTGCTAGCAGGCCGATCTCTGTGTCGTTGGCGTGAGTCGCGTGGATGATCGTCGTCCCAGGACCCAATGCACCAAAACGCTCCAGCAGTTCAATAGGCGTGCAACCATAAACCGCCTGGCATTGCTCTATCTCAGCAATTTGTTCATCAGCGTGAACATGCAGCGGGAGGTGATAGGTACGGCTATAGTCAGCAACGGCCCGGAACCAGTGCTCGGGTACCGCGCGTATAGAATGAGGAGCAACGCCGACGGGAACGCCTTTGCTGCGCAACGCTTCGACGCGCGCGAGATAGGCCTCGACTGAGTCATCACAGAAGCGCCGCTGCCCCTCCTCCGGCGCTTGCTGGAAACCCGCCTGCGCGTAGGCGGTCATCAACAATACAACCCGTATGCCGGCCTCGCGGCCAGCCTCCAGGATTGCTTCAGACATGGCATTGGGCTCCGCGTAAGGTTGTCCTCCCGGCTGGTGATGTACATAGTGAAATTCCCCAACACTGCTGTAGCCGGCCGCCAGCATCTCCTGGTAGGTTTTTTGAGCTAGTGTATAGAGAGTTTCTGGAGTTAATCGCTGTGCTTCGGCATACATAGCATTACGCCACGTCCAGAAGGTGTCCTTTGAGGAAAGTGGTCGATGTGTATGCCCACGCAAGGCGCGCTGAAAGACGTGGCTATGCACATTGACAAAGCCTGGTAGAAGAGCGATACCAGGAAGAGCGTCTACATTAGTGGGCGCAATAGCATGAGTTTCAAGGTCAAAAATCGAGTCTATGATACCATCGTCGGAGATAGCAATACATGTATTGCGCTGTAGACCAGCAGGCGTATATACATAGTCTGGGGCAAGGTGTTTCATTGGAGCTCCTCATCTACAGCAGTGGACCAGCATCACCTATCAGGTGGAAGGCGGCCCAGAAATAAGGGTGAACGCGATAAGAGCGCGAGGATGTCCGGGCGCGAGCGAGAAAAGCCCGCTGGGCGCCTGCCAGGGCTGCGGTCTTGCTATACTCTCCCAGCAGTGCCTGGTAGAACATCTCCATCAGTTCAGCGCTGCTGGCATCATCCACTTTCCACAGCGTCGGCAGCAAGGAGGCCGCTCCTGCGTAGAGGAAACCCCGGCCCAGCCCGATTACTTCATCGACGCCACCGACAACGGCGCGGCCCGTCTCGCAGGCGCTGAGTGTCACCAGGGAGCAACACGGGAGATCGAGGTTGAAAACTTCGATGGTGCTTAGCTG
The DNA here is from genome assembly GCA_005881295.1 of Chloroflexota bacterium. Lineage (GTDB taxonomy): Bacteria > Chloroflexota > Ktedonobacteria > Ktedonobacterales > Ktedonobacteraceae > UBA11361. Next base: position 1,783 of record VBHS01000381.1, on the reverse strand, counting down.
GCGATCGGCCAGCTTGATGTGCGAAAAGTTCGGGGCATCAAGGCGAAAGAGGCCGTGGGCAGCAATATGTACAATTGGGCTGCGCGCCCCATATTGCCAGAGAAGGGAGGCAGTAGCAGCGTTGTCCAACATCGGGCGTGCGCCCAGTTGACTGGCAACCACTTCCGCCTCCTGCACAGCAAATTGCAGGCGGCCACTGTCTGATATACCCAGCACCAGCGAGTCACTCAGCCGTGCCTTTCTGGTCTCGACACGTTCTCCACGTTGCCGGCAAATCTCCCACAGCGCCGCAGCCGGCAAGTACGAGATATTCAAGCGCTCTACGATATATTGTGTTCCATCGTAGAGACAGTGGAAGGGCAGGTAATGCAGCATCCCATAGGGTACAACGATCAGGTGCTCGCAGGAAGCGAGTACATGAGATACGGGCCTGAGCAGCAGGTCATAGAGTTTTTGCAGTAAACCCAGGCTGTTCTCCTCAAGGCCGGCAAAAGATTGCGCCGGGTCGGGTGCGCCTGCAGCCTGGGCGGCAAGATCGAGGTTGACGCGCCAGAGAGCATGTAGACGCCCTAATTTGGGTATAGCCCCCTGCGCAACATGTACATCGATCCCCTCGCGCGTGAGCTGAAAAATATAGAGATCCTGCTCGGCAATGTAATATTCCAGCATTGCCGTGCCCTGATCGAGCTTTGGCCAGAGAGTCGTGACAATACTATTGGTCCAGCTTGAGCGCTGTCGAGATACCAGGTCACCCGCCAGGCGCAGTTGCATCTGTTCTAGCAGGTGTTCAATACGACGCTCTCGCAGTTGCATCTCTTTACGTGCCTGCGCTGGCGCAATCGCGCGTATGCGCATGATGGCAGTATCGCTGAGATTCGCTTCATTTTCAGCTTCATAGACAATTGAGCTATACCAGGCCTGCTCTTCACGAAGCTTTGCCAGGTCTTCAAGAATGGACTCTCCCGCCTTGTCACCCGCCCGCAGGCGAATATCGATGTTGTTGCGCAGGTAATCGCCGATGACACGCGACTTGGCCTTTTCAACATAGATCAGCGCCTGATCTTTATTGTCACGTTTGATGGCCAGGATGATAGCGCGCTGGTAGATATTCCCCTTATCTTCCAGGAAACTGGTGCGCTCGTCCAGCACCAGGTGATTCTGCACTTCGTCGATACCCTGCACCGCCCGGTCATAATAACGAGCGGCTGCATCCAGGTCCTCGCTCCGTTCAGCAATCTGCCCCAGCAAATAATCACAGCGATATTTTAGATCGAGCAGTCCCTGGCCTTGCGCAATATCCAGGGCATGATCGCAGAGATACCGCGCTGTGCTGATATCTCCTGTAGTAGCAGCAATACGTGCCTGTAAAAGAGCCGTTCGCGCCAATTGTGGCAGAGCCTCCTGCTCGGCAAAGGCGTCCGCGACATGTTGAGCCTCGCGTAAGCTGGCATCGAACTGTCCCCCGGCAAAGTAGAGCTCGGCCTGTTGTAGTCGCACAATAGATGCCAGGGCCATAAAGCCCCCCTCTTCCAGGATGATGCTGGCTTCATTGAGCATCACATCGGCATCGCCAAAATTCCCTTCAAGCGTGGCCGCCTCTGCCTGGTACATGAGCGAATACGCCAGGTTGTGGCGATGCCCCGGTGACCTGCGGAAGAAAGTCACCGTTTCCGCCGCGAGCTCATATGCTTCACGAGCACGATTCAAACGCACCAGGCAGAGGCATATTTGCTGGGCTACCTCCGCTGCTTGAAATGGCAAATTATGCTGTAGAAATATGGTG
>VBHS01000380.1 GCA_005881295.1 Chloroflexota bacterium | reverse complement strand
GGTTGAGGCGTGCTAAAAGTCTGGTTCCCTAGACGTGTCTCTTGATATGGGCGATGTCATTCAAGACGTAGAGCACGCGTTGTTTGTCCAGGACCTTGATCACCGTGATCGAAGTATTTCCGGCAGGAAAGAAAAAGTCCCGCTCCAGCCCAAGCGTTTCCGCAGCGTAGGCGTTCACCACGCCGCCGTGGGCAAAGGCGATGACCCGCTCTCCCCGGTGCTTGCTGGCGATTTCATCAAATGCATCGACGACGCGCCGGCGAAACTCTTTGGAGGGTTCGCTATCGGGTATAGTGTCCCAATGGCCAGTTTCACCGGCAATACGCACGATATCGATTTGCCGCTCCTTCAATGCCTCGGTCAGGATGGAGAGGTCTTCACCATGGTCCGGTAAAGGACGAATGTTACCCAACTTTATCTCTTTAAGAGCTGGAACGAGGATGGGGTTCAACTCTAAACGCTGCGCCAATGGAGCGGCAGTCTCCTGGCAGCGTCGCAGCGGACTGCTATAGATAGCAGCGAAATGGACGCTACCGAGCCGTTCGGCAAGGGTCTGTGCCTGTTCGCATCCAAGGCGACTGAGCGGTAAATCATCATAGACGCCACCAGGTATAATTTCGTCCGCGTCTGGAAGAGCATCTCCATGGCGGACAATGAATAATTCGGTGGCATCTTTGCTCCTGATTAAGAAAGGGTCTTCCATAAGTGTTCGTGTATCCTGTTCACTGTTGCGCCAGCTGGCGGATGACCTGCCTGGCCAACGAGCGTTTATGGACCTCGTCAGGTCCATCGACCAGGTGAAGCGTGCGGCCATGCGCCCACATCGAGGCCAACGGGAAATCGTCGCTGACGCCAGCCCCACCGAAGACCTGGATAGCGCGGTCGACGACGTTGGTGAGCATAGCGGGCGCGACGATCTTAATCATCGCGATTTCTTTCTGGGCGGCTTTTTTGCCCAGCGTATCGATCATCCATGCCGCTTTGAGGGTCAGGAGGCGGGCCTGTTCGATCTCCAGTTCCGATTGGGCGATCCAGTCCTGAATGACGCCCTGCTCTGCCAGCGGCTTGCCAAAGGCTACACGTGACGTGGCCCGCTGGCACATCAGCTCCAGGGCGTAGGACGCCGAGCCAATGGCGCGCATACAATGGTGGATACGTCCAGGTCCCAGGCGTGCCTGGGCGATGGCGAAACCACCGCCTTCTTCTCCTAACAGATTGCTCACGGGGACGCGCACGTTCTCGAAGAGGAGTTCGCAGTGGCTTTCGTTATCGATATAGCCCATAACCGGCAGGTTGCGCTTGATGGTCAGGCCGGGAGTGTTTCTCGGTACAAGCACCATACTCTGCTGGCGGTATCTATCCGGGTTATTGGGATCGGTTTTGCCCATCACGATGAATATTTTGCAGCGCTCTCGTGCCGCGCCTGAAATCCACCACTTGCGGCCATTGAGGACATATTCATCGCCCTCGCGCCTGATGGAGAACTGGATGTTGGTGGCATCTGAACTGGCGACATCCGGTTCGGTCATAGCAAATGCCGAGCGAATCTCGCCATTGAGCAGAGGTTCTAGCCATGTCTTCTTCTGTTCCTCCGTGCCAAACTGCGCCAGGATTTCCATATTGCCTGTATCCGGGGCGGCACAGTTAAATACCTCGGAGGCCCAGGCGACTCTGCCCATGATTTCTGCCAGGGGCGCATACTCAAGGTTCGTCAGCCCGGCCCCGTACTCTTCGTCGGGCAGAAAGAGGTTCCAGAGCCCCTCAGCTCGCGCTTTGACCTTTAATTCGTCGACGATTTCGGCATGGTGATGCGGGTTGCCCGACGCGGCGATCTGCTCTTGATATGTCTGTTCGTTGGGGTAAATAAAGCGTTGCATAAAATCGTTCAGCTGCTTGCGCAGCCCTTTGACTTTTTCGGAATAGGCAAAATCCATGAGTGTTCCTCCATCTGTTCAATAACATTCACCTCCTGAATATATCACATCTGGGAGAGGAGGGTTTTACATGGGCAGGTTATTTGAGGGAGGGGGTGGTTTTACATGGGTAGGTTATATGTAATGTCCCTTCGGAAGCCGCTTCGTACCCGTAGGGGCGGGGGAAGGGTTGTGTAGGGTGGGGACGCTTGCGTCGCCCTGGCAGGAGGAGAATGTGATCACGGGAGCAGGACGAGGGCGACCGGGATGAGAAATGCTATTTTGCGTGTTATTACTACTGAATACTGTAATGAGATCAAAATACAGCTGATATAAGCTGAAGTAGCCAATTTCTATGGCGGGGAGTGTAAGCGCAATGCCAGATATCGTCGTGCGACTCGGTATTTTTATCGTAGTCGTGCTGCTGCTCTACCTCTTGACCTGGTCTGGTCGAGTTTTCGTAGAGAAGCGGCGCAAGCTTGCTCTCACAGCTGCTCCAATGGATACCGGAGCTGACTTCAATAGTGGTACTGGTGACGGCATGGAGGGAACAGGCGCCAGCCCCTCTCGTGTGCGCATCTTAGCCTTCGGCAGTGACGATTGCCGTCAGTGTCACACGCTACAGGCGCCAGCTCTCAAGCGTTTGTTGGATGCACGGGGAGACGAGGTTGCCGTGGTCGATGTGGACGCGCCCAACGCGCCTGAACTCACGCAGCGCTACCAGGTGCTGACGGTGCCAACAACGGTAGTGCTCGACGCGGCAGGCCAGGCTCGCGCGGTCAACTATGGCTTTGCTTCCACGCAGCGACTCCTCGAACAAGTTGATGCCATACTGGTACAACAAGTTGTTACCATTCCCCAAAAAAAGCCTCGAAATTGGGAATAACCTTCCTGCTCTCAGCGTTATAAACAGTGATTAGCAATCTAGGGATATGAGTGCTAGACGGCCAGGAATATTTGTGGTATGATTTAGCAATCGCATCTCGACTTTGCTAAAAACGAGATGTGGGCAATCACATCTCTAGTCAGGAGCAAAATAAACAATATGATCTGTGAACGATGTAAACAAAATCCCGCTCGTGTCCGTGTTGATGAGATGGTCAACGGCCGGCGCGTGCAGCACTACCTCTGCCAGTCGTGCGTAGATGAACTTATGGGCGCGGCGATGGAGCAGATGGGCGGCCCGGATGGAGAGGGTACACCTGAGAATTCACCGCCATTCGGCTTCGCTCCTAATACCAACAATTCCGCTTCTGCTGCTGGTGGCGTCAATACTGCGACCGCTGAGCGGCAAGCTAAACATAGTAAAACCCCTACCCTTGATCAGTATGGCCGTGATCTCACGGCGGAAGCTGCCGAGGGCAAGCTTGACCCGGCCGCTGGACGTCAGCGTGAATTGCGCCGGGTGATTACCGTGCTTGGGCGTCGCCAGAAGAACAATCCTGTACTTATTGGTGAGCCAGGAGTTGGTAAAACGGCAATCGTTGAAGGATTGGCTCGTCGTATCAACGAAGGCAATGTCCCAACGGCCCTGAGAGGGAAGCGTATCGTCTCCCTGAATATTGGCGGCATGGTTGCCGGTGCAATGTTCCGCGGGCAGTTTGAGCAGCGCATCAAAAGTATACTCGAGGAACTGCGTAAGGCTCCTGAGGTAATCGTCTTTATCGATGAATTGCACACAGTAGTTGGCGCGGGCGCAGCTGAAGGCGCGGTTGGCGCAGGCGATATGATCAAGCCGGCGCTGGCGCGTGGTGAATTGCACTGCATAGGAGCCACAACGCTGGATGAATATCGCAAACATGTAGAGAAAGATGCCGCACTCGAGCGACGTTTCCAGCCCGTGATGGTTGGTGAACCTTCGGTCGAGGAGGCAATCGAAATGCTGCAAACGGTGCGTGGTAATTACGAGGCACACCACCGCGTAGAGATTACCGATGCCGCCGTGGAAGCGGCTGTGAAACTTTCGGATCGCTATATCAATGATCGTTTCCTGCCAGATGCCGCGAAACTGCGTCAACAGGAACTGGTGGCACAGGATAAGCTAGAGAAAGCGCGTGTCGAGGCCAAGGGTGCCTCAGCCCTGGTTGTTGCGCCTGAGCAGATAGCGCAGGTTGTTGAGAACTGGACTGGTGTACCTGTGAGCCAGATGCTCGAGACCGAGCGTCAGAACCTGCGGAACCTGGAAGATGACCTGCGCAAGCGTGTCATTGGTCAGAACGAGGCGATCGGCGCCGTTGCTCGTGCCATTCGTCGCTCGCGTGCTGGCCTGAAGGATCCAAAGCGTCCGATTGGTTCGTTCCTCTTCCTTGGCCCGACGGGTGTAGGTAAGACGGAACTGGCGAAGTCCCTGGCGGCCGAGCTCTTTGGTGGTGAAGCAAACCTGATCCGCCTTGACATGTCTGAGTACATGGAGCCGCATACGGTTGCTCGTTTGTTCGGTAGCCCTCCTGGGTATGTCGGTTACGACGAAGGTGGCCAACTGACCGAACAGGTACGCCGCCGCCCATACAGCGTCATTCTGCTGGACGAGGTTGAGAAGGCGCATCCAGAGGTCTTCAACGCTCTGTTGCAGATTATGGATGATGGTCGTTTGACCGATGGTCAGGGCCGCACTGTAGACTTCAAGAATACAGTGGTGATCATGACCAGTAACGCCGGCAGTACTGAACTCAAGCGTGCCGTGCGTATCGGTTTCTCGACGAGAAAAGGCGAGGATGAACGAGATGAGCAGCATGAGGCGATGCGCTCGAAGGCGATGGAAGGTCTGAAGAGGATGTTCCGGCCAGAGTTCATCAACCGTATCGACCAGATCGTGGTCTTCCATTCTCTGGGTCGAGAGGATCTCTACCAGATCGTCGATCTGTTGCTGGCGCAAGTGCGCTCGCGGCTCGGCGAGCAGGGTATCGACCTTGTTGTGGACGACAAGGCGCGAGACTTCCTGTTGCGTGAAGGCTTTGACGAAGAGTATGGTGCGCGACCACTACGCCGCGCTATCCAGACCTACGTCGATGATACGCTGGCAGATGCCTTGCTGGCTGGTACTATCGCCTCCGGTCAGACCGCAGTATTGACTGTGAATGACGAGGGGCAGATGGTGGTCGAGGCTCAAGAGGTCTTGCAGCAGGCTGCATAATACGGGCTAGCTGAATAATAACAAACAAAGAAGGGAACGCGATCTCTCGCGTTCCCTTCTTTGTTTGTTGTTCTGGTAAGGTCAGGCTGCGAACGTGCTAAGAACCCAGCGGGCAGTTGACTCGTCTGGTGCAAGTGCAATTTGCTTCATAAGCCTGCTCAGCTCGTCAGGTTTGTTCAGCCGTATTACTTGCTCTTGTGCTACCTGTATAAGAGAAGGAAACCTCACTTCCATGAAGTCTAAAACTGCTTTCTGTTGACCAGCGATCTTTGCTTTGGCGACACGTTCTTGAATCTCTGGGTCCTCGTCTAGTAAGCTGTCATAGGTAATATCCATATGGTTCTCCACTATTTGCTTGTCTTGCATAGACAACGTCATTGACCGTCGCAAGATGGTTCGAAATCGCACTAAATGGCGTACAAAGTCTGTCCTTGTATATTTTAGCTCCATCTCATTAATTGCCTGTAAGAGGAGCGATGCATTCGCACCCTTCATCGCTGGTAACAACGTGTACATGCTCACTACACGTTTTCGGATGTACTGTACCGCATCAAGAGTCCACAGGCGTAATACTCGGTGGTGGAACTCTAAAAGAATTTCTGATCCACTTTCCTCGCGAAATATTGGCTCCGTCAGGCTCGTTTCGAACGGATACATGACCATAGAGATAACTGGCAAGCGATATTTTCCAAACAATTCAACATGATACAGAAGCATCCGATAGGTCATATCACTATCTGCATTTGTCTGTAATTCCAGATTCAAAATGTGATGCTCACTCCTGTACTGAATCAGGTAAACCAGGTCTGGACGTAAGTTCGTTCTAGCAATCTCAGCATTCTGTTCACCAAGCAATGCGCATTCTGGTAATATCTCGGGTAACATCTCAGATGCCTGATCATCCAATAAGGATTTCAAAGCACTATCATAAGGTTGTCGTTGATACTCATCGGTCATCCTGCCAGGCCCTTTCCACGTTTCTTAGTAGAAGCATAACATGTCCTTGTTGTATATACAAGGCTTATTGAGATGAGGCAGCAGAAATGTGCCAGCGTAGCTGTAGAGTTGGTCTTGCAAAAGATCATCCCTTCTATTACTTGTATTGCTAATAACGATAAGGTAGCGGCATTGACCTGCTTGAAACCAAACCACGACCAATACAGTGTTATGGATATAAAAAGTATCTAACACAATTTCTACAAAACGCTCTATTGAGAAGGAGAATGGTTCGTATGTCACGCAAAAAATCATCAAATATAATGCAGCCGGTAAAAGGGGAGCATGCTGAAGACAGTCCCGAAATCGACCAATTTGTCGATCACTTTTTGTCTTTAATGTGTGATCGCAGCCGCCGGCAAATACTGGAGTTACTGGCTGCTCCCTTTGATACACAGGAAGGAATGAAGCCCTCACTCAGGGAACGGCGTTCCACCGACATTGCCAGAGAGCTTGGACTTTCCCCGGCTACCACGTCTGAGCATTTACGCCAGCTCTGTGATGCAAAGCTGATCGCCTCGCGTAGAGACAGGAATGCGGTGTATTATCGTTTGTCCAATGAAATGCTGGTGCGTGCATTCCGTGACCTTGTTAAGGCTTTGAGTAAGGAACACGCCTCGCGTTCAGCAAGACAGGCGAACTAGCAAGAAGAGCGATGCTCTCATGCCCTATCTTCAGCCCAACTGCTTCAGGTAAGACGCAAGGTCATTAATTCTTGATCAAAATACTTGTCGCGTAGCTTCAAGGCGTGTCGCTCAAGGCCGTAAGGCTCGAAGCCGACAGATATAAAGAGCTGGCGAGCTTCTCTGCTTGTGAGTACCACGCTCAAGTTGATCTGTTCAAGGCCAGGCAAGGTTTTTGCATGAGCGATGGCCGCCTGTAACAGTGCTTTCCCAATGCCTTTTCCACGCATCTCACGAGGAACATACATGCCCCAGATGACAGCTTTGTGGTGCCTTTTTGTATTTTCCTCTCGCCTGAAGCCTGCGATGCCAACAATCGTCCGCTCGAATGCACCAAAGGTCACGTCGTCGGGTGATGTGCTTCTCTTGCGTAGCCCTTGCGCGACACCGGAGATACCGCGTTCAAGGAACTCCTCAAAGGTTGAGCCGAATGATTCCGGGTCATCTCGCAACGCTCGCAAGCGGATATTCCAGAATGCTTCCGCATCGGCCTCTGTCAATATGCGTACGTCCATCTTTCTCTATCCACCTTTCTGTGAAATAGGTAGGACACTTCCTTTCCTTGTATGCGTTGAGGTTGTTATCTATTTTATATCACATGGGTGGGTGTGGTGGCGTACTCGCCTGGCGGGTCTTCCTTTCCAGGGCTTCACGATCCCACTTTGGTCGAACTCTCTCCAGCCATGGGCCGTTAGCAACGCTTGTAAAATAGTTAGCATAACTGGTGATCCCTGGAGGGGTCGCCAGTGTTTTTTTGTGGCGTGCTATGATAATGATAAAGTAAATGCCACAATCCTTTTACACCCTGGCAGGGAGATAACATAATGGAAAAGCTCTCGCTTGTGCACCTGGTTCGCCAACCACTGGTGAAAAGCGCGTCCCCACCGCTGCTGTTGCTGCTCCATGGCGTCGGCAGTAATGAATATGATCTATTTGGTCTTGCACCTTATCTTGATAAGCGCTTTCTCATCATCAGTGTGCGGGCGCCGTACACATTAGGATCAGATAGTTTCGCCTGGTTCGAGATCAACTTTACGCCGCAGGGGATCATCATACAGCCTGAGCAGGCTGAGGCGAGCCGCAATAAATTGATTGCGTTCCTCAACGAAGCTGTCACTACCTATGGCGCTAATCCCCGGCAGGTATACTTGATGGGATTTAGCCAGGGCGCTATCATCAGCGCCAGCGTGGCGCTCACACGGCCAGAACTCGTCGCGGGTCTCGTGATGATGAGTGGGCGCATCCTACCGCAGATTGAGCCGCTGATGGCTGCCCCTGAAAAGCTAAAGGGCCTGCCCGTGCTCGTTGTGCACGGTACCGCTGACACAGTACTGCCCATCGAACATGGTCGTGCCAGCCGTAAGACGCTGTCTGCGCTGCCGGTGGATTTGCTCTACCGCGAGTATCCAATGGGTCATGAAGTCAGTCAAGAGAGCCTGGACGACGTCACCTCGTGGCTCAGTGCGCGCCTGGATGCCGGGGGCTATGAGACGTAGGGGGGCAATTCATTGCACCCACGTGAGGAGCCGATCCATGCACCG
>VBHS01000379.1 GCA_005881295.1 Chloroflexota bacterium | reverse complement strand
ATGATACCCCTGGCAATGTGCTGCGCCTGTGCGCCAAGGCCCGCCAGCCTGTGCGCCAGGAGATACTACAGGCGCTCGGTGTCAAGGATTTGAACGTGCAGGTTGGAGCGGTGTGTGTTTATCATAACCTGGTGCCTGTCGCGGTCGATGCTCTACGCGGTTCGGGCATCCCCGTCGCTGCCGTCTCGACGGGCTTTCCCGCGGGGCAGAACCCCATGGAGCAGAAACTGGGAGAGATTGCCGCGTCGGTAAAAGCGGGGGCAACGGAGATCGACATCGTGATCTCACGCGCTCACGTGCTGACTGGTAACTGGCAGGCGCTGTATGATGAGGTACGCGCCTTTCGCGCGGCCTGTGGCGACGCGCATATGAAGACCATACTCGCCACGTACGAACTTGCCACGCTGCGCAATGTTGGCATGGCCAGCCTGGTCTGCATGATGGCGGGAGCCGACTTTATCAAGACTTCTACCGGCAAAGAGCCCGTCAACGCCACACTTCCTGTGGGGGTAGTCATGGTGCGTGCTATACGCGATTACTACGAGCAGACCGGCTATAAAGTCGGCTTCAAACCGGCAGGTGGTATACGCAGCGCCAAAGAAGCGCTCGATTGGTTGATTTTGATGAAGGAAGAGATAGGTAACGATTGGTTGAACAACACGCTTTTCCGCATTGGCGCCAGCGGCCTGCTCTCCGATATCGAACGACAGCTTTCGTACTTTGCCACCGGGCATTATGCAGCGGCACACTATAACCCCATGGTTTAGAGAGAAGGAGGCCCCGCGTGAACGTAATGGATATTTTTGAAACCATGGAGTATGGACCCGCGCCAGAATCGGCTACTCCGGCCTTGCAGTGGATCAAGGAGCACCAACCTTTTGGCCTCTTTATCAACAACCAGTGGGTTGTTCCTGCCAGTGGGCAGTACCTGGAGAGCATCAATCCGGCGAATGGGAAACCGCTGGCACAGGTTGCAGCCGCCAATAGCGCCGATGTCGATGCTGCCGTGGCAGCCGCCCGTGCAGCTTTTGAGAGCTGGGGCAAGGCGCCGGGTCATGTGCGTGCGCGCTACATGTATGCCATCGCGCGTCATATCCAGAAACACTCGCGCCTGCTGGCGGTACTGGAGTCGCTGGACAATGGTAAAACTATCCGCGAGACACGCGACCTGGATATCCCGCTCGTCGCGCGCCACTTCTACTATCACGCGGGTTGGGCGCAGCTGATGTCCTCGGAGCAACCGGGCTATGAACCCGTTGGCGTGGTAGGCCAGATTATCCCCTGGAACTTCCCCTTGCTCATGCTGGCCTGGAAGATTGCCCCGGCCCTGGCCATGGGGAACACGGTCGTGTTGAAACCGGCCCGTTACACCTCGCTGACGGCCCTCAAATTCGCCGAAATAGTACAGGAGGTCGGGCTTCCTGCCGGTGTAGTCAACATCCTGACAGGAGAGGCTTCCCAGGTTGGAGAGGCACTGGTGCGCCATCCCGATGTGAATAAGATCGCCTTTACCGGCTCGACCGATGTGGGGCGTAGTATTCGCCGAGCTACAGCAGGCTCTGGCAAAAAGCTTTCGCTTGAGTTGGGCGGTAAATCCCCCTTTGTCGTTTTTGATGATGCCGACCTGGATAGCGTGGTAGAGGGTGTGGTGGATGCCATCTGGTTCAACCAGGGTCAGGTGTGCTGTGCGGGTTCGCGTTTACTCGTGCAAGAGGACGTTGCGGACAGCCTGATCAGCAAGTTACGCGTCCGTATGGAGAAGCTCCGTCTTGGCGACCCACTGGATAAAGCGGTAGATATGGGAGCGATCGTTTCTCCAGGGCAGCTCAAGGAGATTCAACGCCTGGTAGCACAGGGTGTCGAAGAAGGTGCAGACATGTGGCAGCCCTCGTGGGCGTGTCCAACGGAAGGGTATTTCTTTCCACCAACGCTTTTCACCAATGTTTCTCCCGCGACAACTATTGCCCAGGTGGAGATCTTTGGCCCGGTGCTGGTCTCGATGACGTTCCGCACCCCTGCCGAAGCGGTTGCGCTCGCAAACAATACGCGCTATGGGCTGGCTGCCAGCGTATGGAGCGAGAACATCAACCTTGCGCTGGATGTTGCGCCTAAAATAAAGGCTGGCAGCGTGTGGATCAACTGCACCAATATGTTCGATGCTTCGAGCGGTTTTGGCGGCTACCGTGAAAGCGGCTTCGGTCGCGAGGGTGGCAAAGAAGGTCTGTACGAATATGTGCGGCCAGCATGGGAAGCTCGGGAGAGGTCAAAACAGGCCTCATCTACGAACGGAGCAGCCACACCAGGCGATAAAGCCTTGCATGGGACGCAGCCTGTGCTATTCCGAGATGATGACGAGCAGGCAAACGGCCATAACGTGTGGCGAGCCGGTGATGAAAACGGTTTTACAACTGCGTTACCTCCTATCGATCGCACGCCCAAAATGTTTATCAAGGGTAAGCAGGTGCGGCCTGACTCAGGCTATAGCCGTGATGTCGTCGATCCTCAGCAGCGCGTCATCGGCCAGGTGGGGGAAGGCAATCGCAAAGATGTCCGCAACGCGGTAGAAGCCGCCCATGCCGCCAGCGGTTGGACGGCTGGAACGGCGCATAATCGCGCTCAGATCCTCTATTATATCGCGGAAAACCTGGAGGTCAGAGAAAATGAATTTGCGCGCCGCATTGTGCAGCAGACGGGACGTCCGTTGGGGGACGCCCACGAAGAGGTGCAGGCAGCTATAGCGCGCCTCTTTAGTTATGCTGCCTGGGCCGACAAGTATGAGGGTGTCGTCCATCGTCCACCGTTGCGCGGCGTTGTGCTGGCGATGAACGAGGCTATCGGCGTGATCGGCATGGCCTGCCCGGACGAGTATCCTCTGCTCGGTTTTATCTCGCTGGTTGCTCCCGCCATAGCCATGGGCAACACGGTGATTGTGATCCCCTCGCAGCAGGCTCCACTCAGCGCTACCGACTGCTACCAGGTTTTTGAGACCTCAGATCTGCCCGATGGGGTGGTGAATATCGTCACGGGCGAACGTGATGCGCTCTGCCAGGTATTGGCCGATCACGAAGATGTCGATGCGATGTGGTACTTTGGTTCGGCGGACGGCAGTAAACAAGTTGAACTGGCCTCGGCCGGCAATATGAAGCGCACGTGGGTCAACTATGGTCATGCGCGCAACTGGCTGGATTCGGAGCAGGGTGAGGGCGAAGAGTTTTTGCGCGAGTCCACGCAGGTGAAGAATATCTGGGTGCCTTATGGAGAGTAAGGGAACCTGGCGCTGTGCGGTGAATTTATGCCGCAAGGCAGGGTATATCATTCTCCGATGTATAGTGATGAGCTACATGATAGTTTGCAGTCCACTTGGCTATGGTTTGGTGAGCCACTTTTACATCAACAACTGTTATATGTAAGGTCCCTATATAGTAAACGTCTACAAACATCGTATATGTACAGTTGTTACTCAGTCCCCAGACAGCCGGTATTTTTTCGAATGGAGGTGACTGAGTCAACATTTTTAGTTGATTTTTCAACTCTGCTTTGGAAACTGCTTCATCTCCACTCCCTCCTGCCTGAGGTAAGTGGTTAGCATACATGACAACTGCTTGTCCAGGTGATACTGTAATTTCTTCACCGGCGACTATTGGAGATGAATATTCCTTTACATGTAAAGTTGCTGTTGGAGTCTTAACAAGATTTAGAGATGCTCCGGAC
>VBHS01000378.1 GCA_005881295.1 Chloroflexota bacterium | reverse complement strand
CTCCGTGGCTGCTCTTCTTTGTGATAATAGCAGGTACCCAGTTCTGGGCGCGTCGCTCCCAACCCAATAGTCCAGACACTCGTGCATACTATACTGTCCCGGTGGGGGAACGCATTGTTCTCACTCTGCTCTACTTTGGGCTGGCTGCTGTGCTTGTATTCGGCATGACGATTTCACATAACTTGATTATGTCATTTGTGCAGTAACCGTACAGAACACTAGCCTCTTACTTCAACGCCTGCTATCTTTTCCAGGACTTTGAGTAATGAAGTGTAATCTTCGCGGCCAAAGCCTTCCGCACGCGCCATCTCGTACATTTGGCGTGATAGTGCCGTCAAAGCCAGGGGGGTCTGGTTCTCGGCGGCTAAATCCAGCGCCAACCCCAGGTCTTTATGCAGGAGATCGGTCATGAAGCCTGGCTTAAAACTCCCATTGAAGGCGCGGGCGGGAAACTGGTTGGCAAGCTGCCAGCTGGCGCCGGCGCTCACGCCAATAATCTCTGCCATCGTCTTTACATCGGCACCCGCTTTGACTCCCAGAACGAAAGACTCAGCAATGCCAGCGGCAATAACGCCACAGAGAATATTGTTGACGATCTTTACAACCTCTCCTGACCCGTGCGGCCCGACGTAGAAAATATTCTCTTGTTTGCCCATTGCCTCCAATACCGGTCGCGCCTGCTCAAATATCTCGCGTTCGCCGCCAACCATGATGGTCAAGGCGCCATTTTCCGCTCCTTGTGAGCCGCCACTCACGGGAGCATCGAGAAAATGCACACCGCGTTCGGCTGCTATGCTTGCCAGTTTGCGGCTCGTGCTCGGGGCAATGGTGCTCATGTCGATGATGATCAGTCCTTTTCGAGCGCCTTCGAGGATGCCTTGTGGACCGCACACCACTTCTTCGACCTGCGCGGAGTTTGGTACCATGGTGATCACCATATCAGAAGCAATTGCAACAGCGCGAGGTGAAGGTGCTAATTTGGCTCCAGCGTTTAACACCTCCTGGACTTCTGCTTTCTCTGGATGACGCGCGAAAATGGTGACATGATGGCCAGCTTTTAAGAGGTGAAGGGACATTGGACGTCCCATGACACCAATACCAATAAATCCTATTTGCATAGTATGATCCTTTCTTATTCCATTTCAACGATGGTCGCTCCACCATTGACGACCGCACCTTCTCGGTAAAAGACATGCCGTACTTTGCCGGCATAGGGAGCAATGATAGCATGCTCCATCTTCATGGCACTGAGGATTACCAGCACCTGGCGTTGTTCCACTGCGTCACCATCGTGTGCCCGAATCTTGACAATGGTACCAGCCATAGGTGCCGTGAGCATTTTCTGAGTATGGGCGATATTACTGCTTTTCGCGGCAGTGTCTACGTCAGGGGGCTGACGCCGCGCTAGCTGATAAAGACGCCCGTGGAGTATGACATCTACACGTTCTTCGAAGCGCTGTACATAGGCTCGCGTCTGGCTTGCTTTCCAGCGGAGTAGAACAAGGCCATTATGCGCAAATGTGCAGGTGAGGTTTTCTGCTGTTTGTGTATCAACCTGAATACTCCATTCACCATCCCCTGCTTTTCTTATAGCAACGGTATGCTCTACACCAGACCATGTGTAATTGACGCGATAGGCTTCCCCAATCATACGCCATGGACCCAGGGTATTCCAGATGTTACCAGGTACGAGATGCGCGTCCTGGATATTGCCGTCGTTCGCAGCATTTGTTATACCTGCGCTGGAAATGTCATACAGTGCCGCCGCGATCAGCGCCTCATTTGGGATAGGCACATGCTCTTGAGTAGCACGATCCTCTGCAAGGTGATGTTCTTGCAGGAAGCTGGTATACGTCAGACCTTCCTGAAATGCAGGGTGAGTGACAAGTGTCTGAAGTAGTGATGTATTCGTCTTGACGCCCAATACCGCGCATTGTGCTAACGCCTTTTGCGAACGCGCTATGGCTGCTGGACGATCTTCCCCGTAAACAATGATTTTGGCGACCATTGGATCATAAAACTGCGTAATCTCGTCGCCGCTCTCGATGCCGTTATCAGTGCGAATACCGGGTCCTTCAGGTTTGATAAAGCGCGTAACCGTACCTGTTGAGGGGAGGAAGCCCTGCTCGGGGTCTTCTGCGTACAGGCGCATTTCGATTGCATGACCGCGAGGGCTAATCTCTTCCTGGCTGAGGAGGAGTTGCTCGCCGGCTGCTATCAGGAGCTGGTGGCGCACGAGATCTATACCAATAACACTTTCGGTAACCGGGTGCTCTACCTGTAGACGTGTGTTCATCTCAAGAAAATAGAAACGTTTATCTGCATCGAGCATGAATTCTATCGTACCCGCATTAACGTAGCCGGCTGCTCTGGCAATGCGTACTGCTATAGCTCCCATGTCAGCGCGGAGAGCGGGAGTCAGCGCAACGGAAGGGCTCTCCTCCAGGATTTTTTGGTGGCGGCGCTGGATGGAGCATTCGCGCTCGCCAAGGTGTATGAGATTGCCAAAGGTATCACCCAGCACCTGTATTTCGATATGACGGGGGTGCTGGAGTAAGCGTTCGAGAAAAACAGTATCATCTCCGAACGCGCTCAGCGCCTCCCTTCGTGCTCCCGCGAGTTGCTCCATAAAGGCATCAGGAGCGTGTACTTCGCGCATGCCCTTGCCGCCGCCACCGGCTGAAGCTTTGATGAGCAGAGGAAATCCAATGCGCTCTGCCTCTTTCAGCAAGACAGCATCGTCCTGACTATCGCCGTTGTAACCGGGGATAACCGGCGCGCCAACCGATTGCGCCAGTTGTTTCGCGGCAATCTTTGATCCCATCAAGCGCATTGCGGAGGCAGGCGGCCCAATGAAGACAATACCTGCCTGCGAACAGGCTTCGACAAAGGCAGTATTTTCAGCAAGGAAGCCGTAGCCGGGATGTATTGCCTGAGCGTTGCACAGTTTTGCTGTGTTGATAATAGCCTCGATATTTAGATAGCTTTGTGCCGCGGGGGCGGGACCGATAAGATAGGCCTCGTCAGCCTCTCGCACATGTAGCGCGTTGCGGTCGGCTTCGGAGTAGACCGCAACAGTGCGGATGCCCATCTCCCGGCAGGTTGCCATGATACGTACAGCAATTTCGCCCCGGTTGGCGATCAGTATTTTTGTGAACATGTTATAACACCCAGCTGGGCTTGCGCTTCTCTAGAAATGCGCGTAACCCTTCCTGACCTTCAGCACTTACGCGCAATGCAGCGATTGTTTCGGCGGTATACCTGCGGGCTGTCTCATGCTGCATGCTGCCGACATTCAGCGCCAGCGCTTTGCAGGCGTGTAGTGCCTGTGGCCCACTACTCAGCAACTCGTTAAGCGTCTTTTCTAGCGCGGCGTCAAGCTCTGGCAAGGGGACGACCGTGTGTACAAGGCCTATCTCGCGGCCACGAGTTGCGCTGAAGCGTTCCCCTGTTACAAATAAGACGCGAGCATGGGTCTCACCAATTTTACGTATCACGTAGGGTGAAATGACTGCCGGGGCGATGCCCAGTTTCACTTCGCTGAAAGCCAGGCGTGCGCTCTCGGCTGCAATGACGATATCACAAACAGCGATTAAACCGACTCCACCACCCATCGCTGTACCATTAACACGTGCTACTACCGGGCAAGGGAAACTATTGATGGTATCGAAGAGGTCTGCAAGGCGAAGCGAATCGGTCAAGTTTTGTTCCTGCGTGAACGTTGCTGACGCTTTCATCATATTGAGGTCAGCTCCAGCGCTAAATGATGGCCCATCACCGGTCAGAACGACGGCGTGGAGTTTCTCTTCAGTGGAGAGATCGTTAAAAGCTGCCTGCAGGTCCTGGATGAGCCGGGTATTAAAGGCGTTGTGCACTTCTGCTCGCCGCATAGTGACGGTAGCAACCTTGTCTTGAAAACTGCGTTCGACGGTTATGTGTGTATATGTCATTGTTCGCACCGTTTCCTCATGTGTCTACTTAACTATGCTACATCCTGAATACGCCAAACGGGGTATCAGGCATTGGTGCATTGAGCGATGCTGCAATTCCCAGCGCAAGCACGGTGCGTGTATCGCGAGGATCAAAGATATGGGCGTTGGGCCACATCCATAGCTGTCGAGGCGCGTAGGCGCGTCCGCACATGGCATAGTTACCTGCGCCGAATGAGCCCCCTATAATCACAGTGAAGCGCGGTACAGGGGCATTGGCAACCGCCATGACCATTTTCGCTCCGTCTTTGGCTATGCCGCCCTGTTCGTACTGGCGACCTACCATGAAGCCGGTAATATTCTGCAAGAAGATCAACGGCGTCTGCCGCTGCGCACAGAGCTCGATGAAATGTGTAGCTTTCAAGGCACTTTCTGAGAAGAGGATACCGTTATTAGCGATGATACCTACCGGATACCCCATTAAGCGGGCGAAACCACATATGAGAGTCGTGCCATACAGTGCCTTAAATTCGTGGAATTTACTCCCATCGACGAGACGGGCTATCACCTCTCGAACGTCATAACTTTTGCGTGCATCTAGCGGGATGATGCCATACAGTTCGTCGGGATCGTAGCGCGGCGGTTCCGGGGCGGTGATATCCCATGGAATGTACTTGCGGCGGTTGAGATTGGAAACAATGCTGCGACATATTGCCAGCGCGTGTTCATCATTCAGGGCGTAGTGATCCGTCACGCCAGAGATGCGGCTGTGTACATCGGCGCCGCCCAGTTCTTCTGCGGTAACCTCTTCGCCGGTTGCCGCCTTCACCAGTGGGGGTCCTCCTAAGAAAATAGTGCCATTGCCACGTACGATCACCGATTCATCACTCATGGCCGGTACGTATGCACCTCCCGCGGTGCTGGAACCCATTACCGCGGCTATTTGTGGAATGCGCTGGCTCGACATGCGCGCCTGGTTGTGACGAGTCCTATGCCGGTGACGATGCCTGCCGACGGAGCCTCATTGTTGTACATATCCCAGGCGGCCAGCGGGCTCAGTTCAAGGAAAGGCGTATCGGGGTCGCACAGCAACTGGATGCGCTCACGCGCCAGCAATTTGTTGCGTTTGCGATGCTTAGCGATGGCATCTTCGCCTCCTCCTTGCTGTACGAGTTGTATACGTTCTCTGAGTAGAGCTAGCTGCTGCTGTAAATAGTGCGCATTCTCTTGAAATTCGGGGCTGTTACGGTCTACGCGGGTTTCGATAATGGCCATAGCTGTGTCCTCTCGACATCGTTGTCAATATGTTAAGAGAGCACCGTGCGGGTGGCGTAGCCCTCTAATTGTTTGCAGCATAGCACCGCGTGCGAATGAGCGTCAAGATGTATTTCGAGGGAAATGTGTCCGATTTTGCGACACATTTTTTTGGATGTCGATAGCGGTGCATATACGTTCAAAATTCGATAGTTGCATGCGAAGAGGACCACTATGAGCGTGTCGATACAGATAGTGGCCTTCTTTTGTGTTGGATGGCACAGACAATCACTACGTTCAAGTTCATTCTTTTTGCTTGCCGAAAAGGTGGAAGCTATAAGAGAGCTGCATGAACTCGTTGGAGCAGGTCAGCATAATCAAAACTGTGAGGAGTGGTGGTGTCGATTTCAACGACCTGACCACCAAGAGCAAGAGGAGTAAGATGTCCTTGTAAGATCCGCTCTTTGTTTTGTTCAATCCATTCCAGATCAGGATGACCGACGTGTCGTTCTCCAGTCCCCGCACGTGCAAGGAAGCGCTCCAAGAGGACTCTCCCATCTGTCTTGCACAGAATTTGAAATGGCTCAAAATCGTAAGCGTGTTGCAGGTGGAGAAACTGGGCACTTCTTAATTCGGGGCGACCAAAAAATCCCTCAACTATCAACGGTTGGCCTGCTGCTAACAATGAGCTTGCGACGTAGTAGAGGAGGGTAAAAGTTGCAGGGCCTAACAAAGGGGGGATTCCATTGCTTTGACATTCAAGCGCATCGTAAAGGGTCTCATACATGCCATCTCTAGAGAAGACTGGTAGTCGTACATCTGCTGCGAGCCGTCTTGCAAGGGTTGTCTTTCCAGTGCCAGGCAGGCCGTTGACAATAATCAATAATGGTTTTCCCATTATGTTCCGCTCACCTTCCTCTTGAAAAGAGTGATCTTCAAGGCCAAGATCACACCGTTTGATCTTTCCTTCATGAACAGTATATTACTTGATCTCTCCATTGCCAAGGCAGGTGTCTGGCAATGGAATCTTGGTCTTTAGACAAGTGGACATATACAAAGCACAGAAAGCATCAGGACATGGGACAAATGACACTTCCTTTCTTATCTAGTATCGCCTATACTCTGGGAAGGACAATGTCTCTGCAACACGGTCCTCATAAGCAGACAAGGAGGTCATATGTATGGCCACTCATTCGTCGCCCAACTTTCTCAGCTTTAGGGAAAAGTCGTCTGCACGGAGAGCGCGAAGGATTGTCGCAGCGTTTCTCATCTTCTCTGCTGTGCTGACGTCCGCCTATACGGCTCTGTCCCTCTATATCGCCACGCAACTCGTTTATGCTCCCCAGCAACCTCTCTACGCTACACCTGCTTTCTTTGGGATGCAGTTCCACAGGATCACTTTTCCCAGTCGAGAAGACCACGTGCCATTGCGCGGCTGGTTCATTCCCGGTGTGCTGCCAGGTGGCCATCTCACTGCTCAACGCACGATTATTATGGTGCATGGCGATCGCACCAATCGCGCGGATCAAGGGGCAGGGTTGCTCAAGCTCAGCGTGGCTTTTGCCCAGCATGGTTTCGCCGTGCTTGCCTTCGATATGCGAGGGGCAGGTGAATCGCCTCCCGCCCCACTCTCGCTGGGCTATTTTGAACAACGCGATGTGCTCGGGGCGGCGGACTTCCTGCGGTCAGGCCAGCTGCCCTATCCAGAACTTGGTCGCCCTCGCGTTATTGCTGGCTGGGGAGTCTCGTTGGGGGCAGTCACCCTTTTACTCGCGGCGGCAAAAGAGCCAGCTATCCGAGCTCTCGTTTCCGATAGTGGCTACCCCGATTTCGCATCCATTCTGGAGCGCGAGGTACCGAAAAGGGGTCATCTGCCACCTCTGTTCACCCCCGGTGCTTTGCGCGCGGCACAGGCGCTGTATGGGATCAACTACTACGCGGTGCGTCCGGTGGATATCGTCGCAAGCATCGCTCCACGACCAATTTTTTTCATTCATGGGGACAAAGATAGCTTTAACCCTTCCACCAATATGTTTGTGCTGGCCACAGCCGCCCGCACTGCTCCCGACGCGCATGTGCAGACCTGGCTTGTGCCAGGTGCTGATCATGCCCAGTCGTTCAATACTGCGGGACAGCAATATGTTACTCGCGTGACGGACTTCTACAATCTGGCCCTCGGCCCTGATACCGGAAAGGTATCCGGCAGCTAGCAAGGAGAAAAACTTGTCTACATCCTCTATCGATCCGACGGGATCGCAGCAACGCATTTCAGTCGCGCCGCACGAAGCACTGCACGGTGCACTTGTCGGGCTCATTCCACTGGGGCTCCTCCTCTTCGTTGTCGTGGTAGTGCTGCTTCTTGCTGCGCTCGGTCGCCAGGTGGTGAGCGCTGTGGGATTTTTCGCGCAGCAGCAGGTGGCGGTAAGTATCATGATCGCTGGTTTTATCGCTATCATCATCCTTTACGCTATCGCTGCCAACCGAACATTAAGGCAAGTTGCATCATGGCAGCGAAACAGCTTGCACGTACGTTCACGTTTTGCGCTGTGGGCGCTGGGCTTCACTGCCCTGGTCGTTATGCTACCAGTGCTGCTGGCGCTCTTGCTACCACAGCACCCGACTCCGTGATTTTTCTGTTAACCGTTGTCTTGCTGGGGGTGCGGGAGTATGAATGGAACGAAAAACAACGCTAAGGAATTGGATCAGAGAACGTCATTGCCAGGTGCTCGCTTCTTTGAAGAGTGCAGAGGCAAGCAGGGCACTGCGCGTGGCGATCTCTTTGGTGGTGTAGGGTCGCCCATGCT
>VBHS01000377.1 GCA_005881295.1 Chloroflexota bacterium | reverse complement strand
CCCGGAGCGGGCCATCGACAAGCCGTACTTGATGCCGGTGGAAGACGTCTTTGGCATCAAAGGACGTGGCACGGTAGCCACCGGGCGCATCGAGCGCGGGGTGATCAAAGTGGGGGAGCAGGTGGAGATCGTGGGCATGAAAGAAGAGACGCGCACGGTGGTGGTGACGGGAGTGGAGATGTTCCAGAAGACGCTGGATCAAGGCATGGCCGGAGACAACGTGGGCTGCCTCTTACGCGGAGTGGAGCGCAGCGAGATCGAGCGGGGGCAGGTGTTAGCCAAGCCGGGCTCGATCAAGCCGCACAAAGTCTTCCAGGCGCAGGTGTACGTCTTATCCAAGGAAGAGGGCGGGCGGCATACGCCGTTCTTCAACGGCTACCGGCCGCAGTTCTATGTGCGCACCACGGATGTGACGGGAGCGATCCGGCTGCCGCAGGGGGTGGAGATGGTGATGCCCGGGGACAACATCGAGATGACGGTGGAGTTGATCCAGCCGGTAGCGATGGAAGAGGGAGTGACCTTTGCCATCCGCGAGGGTGGGCGCACCGTTGGGGCTGGCATTTGCATCAAGGTCGAAAACTAAGTTTCGCGTTGGTAATTTCGAGTTTCGCCCAAATCATGATATGATATAAGTGGAACTCGAAATCCAGATTTAAAGACGAAACTCGAATGGAGAATTGGCATGGCCAGTAAAGGTAAAGAGAATCGTATAGTTACGACGTTGGCTTGCACGATTTGCAAGCACAGGAACTATACCACTTCAAAGAACAAAAAGAACAACCCGGATCGGCTTGAATTGAGGAAGTTCTGTACTACCTGTCGTGTGCATACGGCTCACCGCGAGACCAAGTAGATAGTAGGGTACGGTCACTACGATCGAGAAAGGTTGAACGTGGCAAACAAAATGGCCGACAAAAAGAAAAACGCCAGTCGGAGCACGACGCGTAGCCGGAAACAGAACCAGATGGTCGAGCCAAAAACGCGCAGCAACGAAAACGCCAACCAGAGCGCGACGCGTAGCCAGAAGCAGGACCAGATGGTCGAGCCAAAAACGCGTAGCGACGAAAAAGAGCCAGTAAAGAACGTCAAAGCAGTGGAACGCACGCGAGACGAGCGTAAAGCGCAAGAGAGCAAAGCTGTCAGACGCGATAGCAAGGGTCCTTCTTCTAAAGGCCCTGCTAAGTGGCAAGTTCGATTGCGTAGTAACCGCTATGTCCGTTTTATACTTGACGCCTATTACGAGCTGCGCCATAAGGTGACATGGCCTACCTTTAATGAGGCTCGCAACATGACCATTGTGGTGCTCTTGCTTTCAGCCGCAGTCGGTGTAATATTGGGTGTGGTAGACTATGGCTTGCAAAGCCTCTATGTTTTGCTTGTCCATCTTGGCGGTAAATAGTAGTGTGGCCTAGAAGCATGAAGGAAAACATCGTGGTTACTGAGCATACCCAAAATAGTGGGTCAAATGTACCACCGGACAATTCCCCGCAGAATCCAGATTCTGTGGCGAGTGAGCAGCGGGCCTGGTACGCGATTCACACGTACTCAGGCTATGAAAACAAAGTGAAAAGTCACCTCGAAGCGCGCATTGCGTCGATGGATATGCGTAACAAGATCTTTCGGGTCATCGTGCCGATGGAAGAAGAGGTGGAGATCAAACAGGGTCAGCGACGCACCGTGCAACGCAAAGTCTTCCCCGGCTATGTGCTGGTGGAGATGATTATGAGCGATGAAGCCTGGTATGTTGTGCGCAATACGCCAGGTGTCACAAGCTTTGTCGGCTCTGGTACACGTCCCGTTCCTTTGCAAGAACACGAGATCAAAAGTATTCTCAAGCAGGTAACAAAAGAGACGGATAAGCCGAAGGCTAAGATTAGTTTCTCTAAAGGCCAGAGCGTGCGCGTCATCGATGGCCCGTTCACTGAATTTATTGGTACAGTCAGTGATATCAATATGGATCGCAACAAAGTGACTGTACTCGTCTCATTTTTCGGCCGTGAGACACCGGTGGTACTGGATTTCCTGCAGGTCGAAAAAATCTAACCAGCACATGAACGTATTCTGAGGAGTTTGAAACAACATGGCGAAACGTGTAAAGGCTGTAGTGAGGCTACAGATTCCAGCAGGGAAGGCCAACCCGGCTCCCCCCATTGGTACTGCGCTGGGACCTCAGGGCGTCAATATCATGGCGTTCTGTAAGGAATATAATGCGCGTACACAGGACCAGGTGGGCATGATCATTCCCGCTGAAATAACGATCTATGAAGATCGCTCTTTCACATTTATTACGAAAACACCGCCTGTGTCTGACCTGTTGAAAAAGGCGGCGGGAATTGAAAAAGGGGCTGCAACCCCTAACAAGACGAAGGTCGGCACGATCAGTCGCGACCAACTGCGCGAGATCGCCGAGATCAAGTTGAAAGATCTCAATGTAATTAACATTGAGGGTGCTGAGCGCATGATTGAAGGCACAGCACAAAGTATGGGTATTAGCATTAGTTAAGGATAGCCCGAAGTCACTGAGGTATCCTACCACAAGGAGGGCGTTAAGATTATGCCAAAGCATGGCAAAAAGTATCTGGAAGCACAGAAGCTTGTAGAAGACGGTAAACTCTACCAGCCTCAAGAAGCTGTTTCACTCCTCAAGAAGATTAGCTACGTAAATTTTGATCCTACTGTCGAAGTTCATATGAAGCTCGGCGTCGATCCTCGCCACGCTGACCAGATGGTGCGCGGAGTAGCGATGCTGCCTGCCGGCACTGGTAAAGAGGTGAAGGTACTGGTATTCGCCCAGGGTGAGAAAGCCAACGAGGCGGAGGCGGCTGGAGCGGATTTTGTTGGTCTTGATGATCTGATCAAGCAGATTGAAGGCGGCTGGCTCGATTTCGACGTCGCCATAGCAACACCCGATGTGATGGGTAAAGTTGGTAGACTTGGTAAGAAGCTTGGCCCACGCGGCTTGATGCCCAGCCCCAAAGCCGGGACAATCACATTTGACCTGGCCAGAACCATTCAGGATGTGAAGGCCGGTCGCGTTGAGTTCAGAGTTGATAAGACGGCACTCCTGCATATTCCAGCAGGGAAACTCTCATTTAGCGATGATGCATTGATGGCGAATCTGGCTTCTGTCGTTGATGCCGTAGTACGCGCCAGGCCATCTGGCTCAAAAGGAACGTACGTCAAGAGCGTTGTATTATCATCAACAATGTCTCCCAGCGTCCGGCTGGATACGGCGGCGGCAACCGCTCTGAAA
>VBHS01000376.1 GCA_005881295.1 Chloroflexota bacterium | reverse complement strand
AGCGTACTCCTACTTGAGGAAATCCAGTGCAGCCCTCGCCAGGACCTCGACCCCGATGGGCATCGCATCCTCATCTACATTGAAACGCGGATGGTGATGTGGGTACTTCGCACCCTTTGCCTCGTTCTTTGCTCCTACAATAAAGTAGCAACCAGGAGCAGCATTAAGGAAAGCAGCCATATCATCGCTGCCCGTGGTCCTCACATCTTCATCATCATCGACTTTATCCGCTCCCACAGAGGCAACGGCGGCCTGCTGCACCACCTCCGTCATCGCCACATCATTGATGCAAGGTGGGCAGCCATTGAAGGTTTTCACATCACAAGTAGCTCCCATGGCGCTGGCAACGCCCGTAGCTACCTCGCGAATACGGCGCAACATTTTCTCGCGATGTTCCACACTATAAGCGCGCATCGTGCCTTGCAGTTCCGCCGTTTCGGGAATGATATTAAACGCTGTACCCGCCTCCATCTTGCCAATGGTAATCACAGCAGGACTGAAAGGCGAGGTCTCACGGCTGATCAGCGTTTGCAGCGCCGTGATAATGTATGCCCCAATCACAATAGGGTCAACCGCCGAATCCGGCATAGCTGCATGGCCACCCTTGCCATGCACAGTGAGCACGAATTTATCAGCGCTGGCAAAGACGGTACCTGGGCGTACACCCACATGCCCTATCTCATAGTCACTCATCAGGTGCAGGCCAATGATGCCATCCACCCCCTCCATCGCGCCTTCCTTCACCATTGGTTCGGCCCCGCCAATCGTCTCCTCGGCAGGTTGAAAGATAAATTTCACGTTGCCAGTCAGTTCAGCGCGTCGTTTGCTCAAAATATCGGCGACGGCCAGCGCAATCGAGGTATGCCCATCGTGCCCACACGCGTGCATCTTGCCATCGACGGTGGAACGATAATCGACTTCATTCAGCTCATGAACAGGCAGAGCATCCATATCGGCGCGAATCGCGATCGTTTTGGCGCCGGGTTTGCTCGCCTCACCGCGCAACAGGCCAACTACGCCTGTTTTAGCAACCCCCGTTCGCACCTCCAGGCCCAATGCATGCAAACGTTGTGCTACAATACCAGAGGTACGTACCTCTTCAAACGCAAGTTCGGGATGTTCATGCAAATCGCGGCGCAAAGCCACCAGATCTGGCACAAGTTCATCAATATCAGATTTCAAATGATCATATTCGGGTGCAGACATAGCTCCTCCTGATAACAAAAGGATTCTCTACGCCAAAGTTTCAGCGCAAGAATCAGATAGCATTCATCCTCTTAATATCCTATCATATCGTTAGAGAAACAGAGACGGCGAGAAAAGAAAGGTAAAAGCAAAAATGCATCAAGAAGAAAAATACTGGCAAGCAGTGCTAACAAGAGACAACACCTCAGATGGAGCCTTCGTCTATGCCGTACGCTCCACAGGAATATACTGCAATCCATCTTGTCCCTCGCGCAAGCCACAGCGCCAGCAAGTCCTCTTTTTCGCCCGGCCCGAAGCCGCCGAAAAAGCCGGCTTTCGCCCTTGCCGCCGCTGCCACCCTGGAGAACCCTCCCTGCTCGAAAATCAGGTAGAGCTAGTCCAGCAGGCCTGTCGCTATATCGAATCTCACCTGGAGGGACCGGTAACACTCGCTACCCTTGGTGAACAGGTGCACTTGAGCCCCTATCACCTGCAGCGCGTCTTCAAACGCGTCATGGGCATTTCACCACGCCAGTATACTGAGGCATACCGGCTCGGAAAGTTAAAAACGCAGCTCAAAGACGGCAACTCTGTAACCAGGGCGCTGTACGAGGTCGGCTATAGCTCAAGCAGCCGCCTGTACGAACGTACCCCTGCCCAACTTGGTATGACACCTACAGATTATCGTCGCGGAGGTAAAGGAATGCATATCAACTACACCATCGTCAATTGTCCCCTTGGCCGATTACTCGTTGCAGCCACCGAAAAAGGCGTCTGTGCCGTGAGCCTTGGGGATTCCGACACGTCACTCGAGTCTATCCTGACCAGCGAATATCCGACCGCAAACATACAGCGCGACGACCACCAGCTTGGTCAATGGGTCAAAGCGCTGCTTGACTACCTGAACGGCGAGCAGCCTCATCTCGATCTACCCATAGATGTACAGGCAACAGCTTTCCAGTGGCGCGTCTGGGAAACCCTGCAGACCATCCCTTATGGCAGCACACGCTCGTATCGTGAAATTGCCCAGGCCATCGGGAAACCCGGAGCTTCTCGCGCCGTTGCCCAAGCCTGCGCAACCAACCCCGTCGCCCTCATCGTTCCCTGCCATCGCGTCGTGCGCGAAAACGGCGAATTCGGCGGCTATCGCTGGGGCAAAGAACGCAAGCAACGTCTCCTCGCCCAGGAAAAGAAGCCGGTTCATCTCGTAGAGGCGGGGGTTGCGAATGCGGAGAGTGAGGACGCTTTCGTTGCCCAAAAGACATCAAGTTAAGAATCGAGAGTCAATTTAGTGCTAAAAGACCAACTTGGCCGTAGTAATAAAACAGGGAAACTGTTACTATACATTATATAGTATTATGGCCCAATGTATATTGAAACATCTTTAACAAGAGTATAACATGAGCATCCTTCTTGCGCGAAGGAGAAAAGGAGAGCATGATGGCATTGA
This sequence comes from Chloroflexota bacterium, assembly GCA_005881295.1. GTDB lineage: Bacteria > Chloroflexota > Ktedonobacteria > Ktedonobacterales > Ktedonobacteraceae > UBA11361. The sequence continues at coordinate 1,658 of VBHS01000376.1, read as the reverse complement.
TCATCGTCTTGCTCATGGTCATTTTATTGGATATAGCAGCCATGCGTTGGGGTGCCGATAGCAGAGACGGCATTAATAGCCTCGAGTGGCTGCGAAGACAACTGTGGTATGGATTTCATTAGCGTATTCGTAACCTCTTTAACCATGGAGGGAGCGGGCTAGTCCCGCGTCCCTCCTCTCTTTCTTTTGTAGGGCAAAAGTAGTGCAAAACCAGCAGGCTCGTTCTGAAAAGGGGTGTTTCCCGGCCAATCACACTTTTTATACACTAGACTCATAGGTGTCACATGAAAAATAGCTATCCAACAAAACCTTCTACTATCGTACAAGAAAGCTCTTTAAGCGGCGGAACCGCAATTCATAAAGACACTACCCAGCAGCCTCAAGGCAATCGCTTCCTTATATTGCTCTCATTAATTGCTCTCTACTTCATCTGGGGATCGACCTACCTTGGTATGCGCATCGCATTGATTGGCTTTCCGCCCTTTCTCATGGCCGCTATTCGTTTCCTGGTAGCAGGAGGCCTTCTCTTTTTGATCTTACGCTTACGAGGTAATCCTGCTCCTACCAGGAAACAATGGCTTGGCGCGGCCATCGTCGGCACGCTGCTGCTGGCAGGAGGAAACGGAGGAGTCGCCTTTGCCGAGCAGTGGGTAGCCACGGGACTGGCCGCGGTAGGCATAGCCGCCGTACCTCTCTGGACGGCCCTTTTCGCCGGTCTCTGGGGTCGCTGGCCCACCCGCATTGAGTGGTTTGGCCTGGGCCTTGGCTTCGTTGGCGTTATACTCTTGAACCTCGGCAATGGCGTCTGGGCCAATCCCCTTGGCGCAATAGCCCTGCTGCTTGCCCCCATCTGCTGGGCTTTAGGCTCGGCATGGAGCCAGCATATCTCCCTGCCCTCGGGACTCATGTCAAGTTCAGCTGAAATGCTGATCGGTGGCGGCGTGCTCGTAATCATGAGCTTTGGCCTCAGGGAGAGAACGCCCAACCTGGCGGTCAGCCAGTCGCTCTGGGCTCTAGCCTACCTCGTCGTATTCGGCTCCCTGGTGGCCTTCAGCGCCTACGGTTACCTGCTGCGGTATACACGCCCCGCGCTCGCCACCAGTTACGCCTACGTAAATCCTATGGTGGCAGTAGGACTCGGCGTCGTCTTAGCAAATGAGCGGCTTACACCCCTGGAAGTCGTAGCTATCCTGATAACCCTGACGGGTGTAGGACTGGCCTCACTGGGCAACAATCGCAGGGGACGATGGGGTAAAATGATGCATACCCAGCCCAAACAAGAGAACCCGACAACAAACGAGTAGAGGAGCGCACAACCATGGAGATCGGCGAAACCCTCCTCGTCACGTCGCGGCAAGAGTGGCGCGCGTGGCTCGCCCAACACAATGCCGACCGTAAAGAGATCTGGCTCATCTACTACAAAAAAACCTCGGGCAAAACCGGTATCTCATACGAAGAATCGGTGGAAGAAGCGCTCTGCTTCGGTTGGATCGATGGCACCAACAAAGGTATCGATGCTGAGACATACGCCGGCCGCTTCACCCCGCGCCGCCCAAAAAGCCCCTGGTCGGCATCCAATCGCACCCGTGTAGCCCACCTCTTACGCGAAGGCCGCATGACTGAGGCTGGCCTTGCCGTCCTTCCTGCGGACCTAAGAG
>VBHS01000375.1 GCA_005881295.1 Chloroflexota bacterium | reverse complement strand
ATCGCTGGCTAGCACCTGGGTGATGGCTGCCGCATGAATGGCCGCCCGCTTGAGCCACACGCTGATCGTTTCATATTTATGTCCTGTGATCTCCTCAGCCCCTCGCAAGCTGCCTCGGCGCATCACGATCAACAGTGCTTGTGCCACCTCCGAAGCTTCCGTCTTCAACCCATACATGGGCGTTCCTTGCGTTTCCCCAAAGGAGGTCTTGCACGTGCGGCAGCAGTAACGCTGCCGTCCTCGATGACTCCCATTGCGCACCACATGCGACTCTCGACAGTTCGGATTCGGACACGGGGGGCAACTTCGTCTCCTCTTGTCTCCCTGCTTCTTTCATAGGTTACCTCCTCCTCTCTATTGTATCACTCCTTTCTAGAGTCACTACCGGATTTTCAAGGGAGAGAAAAAAGCATAGCGGAGCGACTCACTTGATGCAGATTTGAGAATACAGGTTGTTTGGGGCATCAAGTGGTCTACTTTTCGACTGTCTTTTTGAAAAAACTGGTAAATGCCCTGAAGAATGAGCACTTTTTGACCTCAAGGGTGAGCACTTGCCCTGAAGAGTGAGCAGCTCAACCATTGACGATCAGAGAACCCCCTCCCGAGGCGGTTTGCTCCTCTTGAGAGTTGTAAATTCAGAGAGTCAACGCGGAGTACATATCGAATGCATGCCCCGCGATGAGGCCTGTGTCGGCACGCGGACGGTCGCGTGGTGGCGCCGCGTGCCTGCCAGATGGCGGCGTTCGCCGAGCTTAGTTCGCCGCCATCTTCACTCCTTTTACGGCTGTTTCGATGAGCGCAGCCACCGCATTTGGCTGCGACACGTAGATCGCGTGACTGCCCGCTACCTCCACGACTGTCGAACCTGCGCGTTTGGACATGAAACGCTGGGCCGGCGGTGGGATCATCTTGTCGTCGGTGGTGACCAAGTACCAGCTCGGCTTGGTCTTCCACGCCGGCTCGCTGATCGTGCCGCTGAGCGCCTCCACGCCCCACGGGACCTGGGAATCGGCCATGAACGCGGCCTTTTCTTCGTCCACGTCAGCCGCAAATGAGGCAGGGAACTTGGCTTTGTCGAGGAACAGATAGCCGTCCTGGGGCGGCAGTATCGGGGGCACGGGCGCGCCAGGCGGTGGATCCTTGATAAGGGTGGACACGGACTCGCCCTTGTCGGGGGCAAAGGCTGCGATATACACCAGCCCCGCGACCTGTGGATCGTTGCCGGCTTCGGTGATCACCGCTCCTCCGTAGGAGTGGCCGACGAGAAGCACCGGGCCGTTGTGCGCGTGAACAATGCGTTTGGTTGCGGCGACATCGTCGGCCAGCGATATCGTCGGATTCTGGACGATGGTAACACTGTAGCCGTCCTTCTTCAGTATCCTATAGACGCCCTCCCAACCGGAACCGTCCACGAAACCACCGTGAACAAGAACGAGAGTTATTTCCGCCGAATGAGATACTCCAGCCATGATGATTTCCTTTCTTTAATGAGGTAGTGTACGCCTATGACCGTCTTCCCTCGAGTCGCACAACAATGAGTGTCTCTTTCCCTGATCCGTAGCAAGTATACCTGAGATCTGCCAGAAATGCGACCGTTTTGACGCCATTTCCCGACGCATCTGACAAAATAGCGTGACGAGGCGCGCGAGAAAAGATGGCAAAAAGGCAGGGTGACGAACGAAAAAAAGGCTGCACACGATGTCACACCAGATTATGTGGCAGAGACCATCTGCTGAAAGCGCTTGGCAGCGTGGCATAATATCTGGCAGACGGTCTTTTTTATCGGATCTTACGCAAGTTTGCTGATGTTGAACAGAAGCTCTACGGTTGAAAACGTATCAATCTGCTTCGCAAGCAGCGGTGCGTTTTCGGCCCCACCTGATCCACTCCACGAATCAGCAAACTTGGTAAGATCCTTTTTATCTGACAAATGACAAAAATCTGTTCTCAATCTGCCATTTCGTCCGAGCTAGCGTCGAATTTCTGCCAGAAGGGGCAGAAATTTCTCGACTATCAGACCATTGAATTTACAACCGTCGAAGAGTGTGGATCGCTTCTGGAGCCGTGTTTCCAGGCAGCAATGGTTGAGCTGCTCACTCTTCAGGGCAAGTGCTCACCCTTGAGGTCAAAAAGTGCTCATTCTTCAGGGCATTTACCAAAAACACGAGGTGTAGTGGTCTACTTTTGAGTTACCAAACGGTCACTTTTCGGGCTCATGCGCAGTTTGTGTGGTGCCCGAAAAGTGTACCACTCTGTAGATGAGATTATCCCGCACTGTACCTAAAAGTCTTTGTATACGAACTCAATGTGATTACCATCGAAGTCTGCTATATTTGCAGCGTAATATCCACGAGCAAAGTATGTTCTTTCCGCTGGCGCACCTTCATCTTTGCCTTCCGCTTTCAACGCAGCAGCATAAGCAGCCTCTACCTCTTTTGTACTATTTGCGTGGATGCCAACATAAAGACCAGTTTCACCCTTTTGTCGCTGTCGTAGCCATATGCTAGAACCTGATCCTGGATTCTTCATATATTGAGCGTCACCTAGACCGTAAAGGTCAGGTACACCCTCTGGGCCCGTACTAGAGTCGTACGCTCCAAACTCGCGCCAACCTAAAGGCTTCAATGCTTCAAGATAGAATTTTAGTGACTTTTTCACATCACTAACAGAAATGTATATGTGATCAATCATCTTTTTTGACCTCCTGCACTGATGGTTTTGGCTACTTTAAGTAAATGGTGGTGGTTGTTCCAATACGCGCCAATCATCTGGAAGCTTAGGGCATATATCAGGAAGTTAGGCAAGAGAGTACGAAGATCATGCAGACTAGCTCCCGCAGGAGCTTTTAGCCCCAAAACCATTATAGTGATAATCACAGCCATGACCCCAACACTAAAGGCTTCTAAGCGGGAGCTATCCATTTGTATTAACTCTATACCCTCATACTAAGCCTTGCCGGCCAACCAAGGTGGAGTGTAAGCGCCAACTCCATACACGAAAGCAAGTAGGTCATCTGCCGCCCACTCCTCGGAAATCTTTCCGTCCACCACTCGGTAATTATCTATCGCATCCCATTGGACGTGTTTACCCGATGCCGGAATTCCAAGGAGGTCACCTTTGTGTGTTCCATCCACCGTCGCTCGCACGGACACGATATCTCGCTCTGCGATGATATCCAGTTCGACATTCCGCAAGTCTGGTAGGGCTGTCACGATTGCGCCGATCAGCCCAACGAAATTATCACGACCCTCGACAGTCCCCAGGGTTCCGCCATGCCACTTGATATCAGATGTCATGTACTCGCCTGCTTTATCAGGCTGGTGCTTGTTAAATGCTGCTTCGATAAATTCGCGGACAATCCGCTTGTTTTCCTCAGTCGTGTTCTGCGAAGTCATGAATTCGTTCCTCCTCAAGTTACTTTCATTGTCCAAAACCAGAAGAGTAGGCATCGTGCACATCGACAAGTACGTACTTTTTCGTGCTATACTTTCCAAAAGTATAGTAAGGGGAGAATACGTAGTGGCATCAAGAGATTTGGTGTCGTCCCAGGCGAACGACACATCTTTGCTCGATCGGGATGCTCGACGTACAGTGATACCAGTATCTTCCAGAATTCGGGCCACACGGGAGCCAGCCTTTCCGGTTGCTCCCAAAACAAGGATGACAGGTGAATTTGTCATGTCCTAATTATTAATCAAACAAATGAGAGCGTCAATGTTTCAAAAGCTCAATCTACTACTCAAAACG
>VBHS01000374.1 GCA_005881295.1 Chloroflexota bacterium | reverse complement strand
CACGCCATCGCTGATATCTATCGTTTGTACTTTTGTTGTCTCTTGTATCTGCATAGTCATGTACTCCTCTTTTCTTTATATCTGATTATTAGGGTAGCGCCTTTTTGTGCACATTACAAGGATTTTCGACCCTTATAAACTCTGCTGTAGAAGACTCTAAGCAGATACTAAACTCGCTTAAGACAAACAAATCACTTTCTTATCTCTTTTGAAGGTTGCTTAAAATTAGATAAGTTACTCGCAAGCTTGATAATAATCATTGCAGCGCATATACTCAGGTTTATAACTAGGGATGAGCATTGTTAACTTTGTAGTTTGGGAGTGCGTTTATGTCCTCAAATCAATTTGTGAAGAGGTCTATCGAAATCCTCTTTTCCTACGCGCATGAAGATGAAGCCTTGCGTGATAAGCTGGAGAAGCACCTGAGTTCGATGAAGCGGCAGAACCGCATTGTCTGCTGGTACGACCGCAATATCCGTGCGGGGAATAGCTGGAACAAGACAATCAGTGCACACTTAGATACCGCCCAGATCATTCTACTCCTTGTCAGCGCGGATTTTTTAGACTCGGATTATTGTAATTCGGTCGAGGTGAAACGCGCCCTCGAGCGACACCAAAAAGGGGAGGCTTGCGTTATTCCTATTATTCTACGGAAATGCGACTGGCACAATGAGAAATTTGCCGCGCTCCAGGCTTTACCCCGAGATGCTAAGCCCGTAGTCAACTGGTCCAACCAGGATGACGCGCTCTATGATGTGGCTGTGGGGATTAAGAAGGTGGTAGTGGAACTGGAGAAAGGGCAGTAACAAAACTCTTAGATGGCTAACCATCAACTTTGGAAGCCGATTGTGAGATGAAGCAAGGCGACCATACTTCCAAGCAGGAGTTAAATGAATTGCGCCCCTACAGAGTGCTCCGCCTCCCAAGCTTCGCCATTACTATCCCTTTCATCATGCCAACCTCTTCTACACGTAGCAGCAACACGCCGCTGACGTAGACCCCCACAGCGATGAGTCCAGACACCAATACAGTTAGAAACTGGCCAGTCAAATGATTGAGCGAGAAGAGCCTTATATGGCCAAATAGCACCTGTAAACCCCAGGCAACGGCAACCATAGCAATGGTTGCCGCGCTGATTTTTAAGAATGCCGATACGATCTCGCGCAGGCGTAGAGGGCCTATTGTCATGCGCAACAATACCAGTAGGATAACGGCGTGGAGCGAGTTCTGCACTGTGTTGGCGACGACGAGCGCTGGCATTCCGACGGTCTGCCAGAAGGGCAGAGCGACGGCGAGATAGCTACCGTAGCAGACAAAGCCAACGATGACCGGGGTAATGGTATTTTTTCGAGCGTAAAACGCCGAGAGCAAGAGCTGATCGATCGCCACAAAGGGCAACTGGAATGCGTAAAGTGCCAGCGCAAGCGATGTGAGCTGTGCATTGTGGGCAGTGAATCTGCCGTGTTGATAGAGCAGGGATACAATCGGCAAACCTAACACCATGAGGCCGGCGGCGGCGGGAATCATCAGGAGCAGGCCAAGGCGGAAACCAAGCAGCAGCGTCTTCTTGAAGCGTTCATTGTCTATTGCCCTGGCGTGCTCTGTCAGCGTCGGCAACACAGCTACCGATAGGGCAGTGGCAACTAACCCTGCTGGAAACTGGATCAGCGTGGTAGAGAGGCGCATAGCTAGATAGTTGGCCGCGCCTGGATCGCTGCCAGCACCGGGAGTCCTCGTGGCGAGGCTTTGATCCAGAATGATAAAAAAGGCGCTGACCAGAAAACTGAGCGCAATCCACTTGTAGAGATTCAGGATGCGACGCAACGCTGGCTGCTTTAGATCGAGCACAAACATGTAACGCAGTCGCTGGTTGCGCAATCCTGGCAGCAGTAGAGCGATTTCGCCGGCCGCGCCCAGCAATACCCCAAAGGCTAACCCATATTGCCCCAGGTAATGATTGCCAACGAGCGCACCAACGATGGCTCCAATAATGATACCGATATGATACGCGGCGGTGGCAACGGCCGGCCAGCCAAATTCTTTACGCGCAAAGAGAGCGGCCTGCAGGACCGCGAATGGCCCCAGCGCGAGCAGCGAGAAAAAGATGATGCGCGCGAACTGCGTGGTGAGTAGTTTCTCCTGTGGAGTATAGCCGGGCACCTGTATATTATTGATAAACCAGGGGGCGATGAAGAGAAAGACAATAGCCGACACTAACATGATGAGAAAGACAAGATTCACGATCGTGAAGACCAGGCGGCGCAGTTGCTCTCGCTTTTCAGGCTCGGCATAGTCGTTAAATGTCGGCACTAAGGCTCCATTGATTGAACCATTGATCAGGAAATCGTTGAAGGTCTGGGCAGGGGTGATGGCGGATAGAAAAGGGCTGGCGATGCCCTGCCCAAACGAAGCCACTACCTGCTGCCGCACCATTCCCATCACACTACTGCCCAGGTTCCCGAGCATGACGAGCGTAGCTGACTTGACGATGTGCTGCCGCTCGCCAGGGAGCGTCTCTCCCGCAGCGCTTTCTCCCAAAGGTATGGCTGATAATTCCGGTGTCGTTCCAGCGGTGCCAGCATTTACGACGGGAACCGCTTCCATACCAGTTTTTGATTCTTCAATAGAGTCTTTTGCCATGAATATTATGGTCTCCCGGACGACGGCGTTACTGGAGCTAGAACATGGAAAGCACGCGCTGAACGCAATCGCCCACTATTTCGATCTTATGAAGATCGCTCGGGAAGCTTTTTAATGGCCGCGATCAATTCGGTTGTCGAATGATGTGGCAGATATGGGATTAAACGCACGCTACCACCGTATTCCTGGACGACCTTTGCCTCTGGTAAACGGCCGGTATCAGGCTGGTCACTGGTCACGTTCGCGTAATCACCGCCCTTGACATAGATCGCTGGCTGTAGCAGGCGTACAAGCGAACCAGCGGTCGGCTCAGCGAAGATTGTTATGTAATCAACACAACTGAGCGCAGCCAGGATTTCAGCCCGCTCTTTCTCCGGCACCAGCGGCCTGCCCACGCCTTTCAGGACGCGAACCCCGGCATCGTTGTTGAGTCCCAGGATCAGGAAATCGCCCTGCGTCCTGGCTTGCTGTAAATAGCGTACATGCCCCAGGTGCAGCAGGTCAAAACAGCCATTGGTGAAGACGCCATGCTCTCCCGACTGCTGCCGGTATTCTACCACTCTGGCCAGCTCTTCGCGATCAAGTATCTTCTGTTCAGTTTCGTGTAACAGGTTGCTCATACGATTGCGCTCATCAATTCTTCCGGTGTGTTACTGGCGCAGCCCAACCGGCGAACCACCAGGGCAGCCGCGACGTTGGCGATATAGGCCGCCTCCGCCATACTGGCGCCAGTGGTCAAGGCAACGGTAAAGGTAGCGGCAACGGTATCGCCCGCCCCATTCGTATCTACGATCTCGCTCGCGTGATCGAGCTGGTGGATAGGCAGGTGCAGCGGGACCTTGTCAGCTTCAAAGAGGCTCATCCCCTCAGCACCGCGCGTAACCAGCACGCCCTGCGCGTGGTTACCCTCAAGCAGCCGGCGCCCCGCTTCGTGCAGATCAGCCTGTGTTTTGATGGTCATACCCAACGAGAGTTCCGCCTCTGGCTGATTCGGGGTCAGCGCGGTCACTCCCTGGAAGCGGGAAAGCGAGCCGTGTGAATCCACCACGACAATCTTATGCAACTCACGCGCCATTGGGATACTGAGGTTGATAATATCAGGACTGATCATGCCATTCTCATAATCCGACATGATAACCGCATCCATAGAGGGCAAGACATCGCGTATGTAGTCGAGAATCTGTCCTTTGCTTGGCTCACCAACCTCGGAGGTGTCCACGCGGTCGATACGCACGATGTGTTGCTGGACGATCTGAGAGCTTCCCGCCACAATGCGCGTCTTTGTTGAAGTGGGGCGAGAGGAATCAGTGACAAGACCCTCCTGGTGCATGCCCAGTTCGCTGATGGCACGGCGCAAACTTTGGCCAGGAATATCATCGCCTACGACGCCCGCCAGGAACACTTCTGCGCCTAAAGTGCAAGCATTGACGGCTACATTGGTCGCTCCTCCTGGTACAATACGTTCCTCACTCAATTCCAGGATCAAGACAGGAGCTTCACGGGCGATGCGGGTAGGTCTGCCGATCAGGTATTCATCGGCTACCATGTCACCAATGACGAGGACACGCTTGCCACTGAAATCGCTGATGAGCGAACGGAAACGCGAACTGGTGAGACCAGGTAGCGATAGGTCAAGCGTCATGATTCTTGCGTCCCCTCAAAATCACTCGCATTGCAAAGCGAGGCAAAGCCAGCATACGCCGCCAGCGCCAGGGTTCACGATAGAGCCGGTAGAGCCATTCCAGGCCCAACTTGCGCAGAAATACCGGCTTCTTCTTCTTCGTTGGGTGCAGGCGAACCGGCATACGTACCCGCGATTACCAGCCCAGGGGCTAACTCTTGCAAACGCGCGCCCGCAGCTTCCGCAATCCCTGGCGCGGCACCGAGCAGGTAGAGACGATAGCCGGTAGCGGCACAGCGCTGTGCTAATTCTGGCAGCAGGTCGGTACCCGTCACGCGCTCAGGCACAGGTCGCCCTAAATAGCGCGTCGCCCAGACAACTCCCACGCCATCGGCAACAATGAGCGCTGCTGCATCGATCGCTGTACGAAAGTCCTTATTGTGCTGTGCCTCCATGACAAACTCTGGGTTGACAGTCACGATCTGTTGGCATACCTGCGCACGGTCACTGGCTCGCCACTGTGCGATGATCTGCTCGATGCTGTCGAGAGCCTGGCGCTGTGAGAGGCGATCAACCCGAACCCCGAGTACGTAGGCTGCTTCCGGCGAATGGTGTTGTGACGTAGCTTTTATTTGTGATAACGACATATTTTTTTTACCAGCTGATAAGCTCATTTTCAACATTACTAACGATAATATCCGGGCGCGTCTCTTCTATATAACGGCGTACCTGCCCCAAAATTTCTTCTGCGTGCTGCCTACTATTACTCACGCAGCTCACGCCAAGAACGGCTATTTGCCAGAGATTCTGCTCCTCGACTTCGGCAATCGCCACTTCAAAGCGGTTACGAATCCTGGCCATAACAGATTTAATGATCTGCCGTTTATCTTTTAACGATTGACTATCCGGCAAATGTAACGTAATTTGACTTACTCCTATTATCATGGGGCGAGTATAGTCTCCTTTTCTGAGATGCAGTCTTCTTAGTTTGTCCAGTCTTCCTAAGTTTGTCCAGATTTCGAACAAGGAGAAGCACATGCAAAACGCGACGATGGAGGCGCCTCGCAGGCGTCCACTTGGAGTCTCGATTATAGCGGTCCTGGTAGCGATCCAGGGCATATTCTTTCTGATCTTAGGGATCCTGGCGCTTGTAGCAGTCATCGTGGCTGCCAATAGCGCAGGGACGACAGTCAATGGATATGCCATCACTGGCGCCACTGTGAGTGCTATAGCAGGAGTCCTGGCAGGCATTTTCCTGGTAGTGGGGCTGGTCTCACTCCTCTTCGCCTGGGGATTGTGGACACTCAAGCGTTGGGCCTTCTGGGCCACGGTGATCATCGAGATTATCAGCCTGATCAACAGTGTGTTGGCTTTCACCCAACCACATGCCAACTTCTGGTCCGCTGCGGTCGGTATGATCATTCCCATTGTGATCCTGGTCTACTTCTTTGCTGACGCCAACGTGCGCGCTGCGTTCCGTACCTGATGGCCTTCGGCAATCCCTCTTTTGCTGACGCGAAGTGCACGATCACTTCGCGTCAGCAAAAGAGGGAAGGGATCTTGCATGCCAGACGTGTCACCAAGACGGTGATATAGCCATCACGTGAATATCTCATCTCTTGCAAGCATTTTTCTGATGTAGAGGAAAGTATGTTATACTAGTGGCGCGAGACCCTGTTGTCTATACTGGAGAAAGGCAAACAGAGCCTATGACCATAGCCTATACATCAGGCACACAGGTTGATCATTACGAAATTATTCGTATGCTGGGGCACGGGGGTATGAACCGGGTGTATCTAGCGCGTGATGTATCGAATCAGCAAGAAGTCGTTCTCAAATTCCCCAATGATGATTTAATTGGCAATATTGCTGTCTTTGAGCGCTACAAGCGCGAAGCCGAGATAGGCAATCGCCTGCATCACCCGCATGTGCAGCAACTGCTCAATACTGATGAAAAGCGCTCGGAAGAGTACCTGGTGGTGGAGTATATTAAAGGGCAAACCTTGCGCGTCGTACTCGAAGAGCATGCCCCCAATCCATTGCCGATTGCCGAGGCGATCCGCATCACGTTACAAATTTGTGATGCCCTGGCATACTGCCATGAACAAGGCATCTTCCATCGTGATATTAAGCCTGAGAACATCATGATACAGGAGGATGGCAACATCAAAATCATTGATTTTGGTATCGCTCTACTCGAAGGTGCGCGGCGCGTGACCTGGCGCGGCCTATCAGGTACGGTGGGCACGCCTGATTACATGTCACCGGAACAGCTCAAGGGCGAGCGTGGAATGGCTGGTTCTGATATTTATGCTGTCGGTGTGATGCTGTATGAAATGCTCTGTGGTCGTACACCATTTGAGGGTGAGAATATCTTTGCTATTATGAACCAGCATATCTCGCAGGATCCGCCCTCGATCCTCCTCATGAATCCGCAGCTCTCGCCGGCACTGGCTACCGT
>VBHS01000373.1 GCA_005881295.1 Chloroflexota bacterium | reverse complement strand
GAAATTCCCATAAAATTATTTTATAGAAATGATAGTGTGATGTTTATACTAAGATTCCCAAATCCTCATAAAATCTCTCTTGTTTTTTCTTCATATACAAATTTCTATAGGTTTCCCATTGCCACTCCGTGAAAATCGCGTTATTATATTAAGGCAACCTCTTACATAGAGCATCAACATGTATGCGCAAGTGATACACATTGAAGCGGTAAATGAAAAAGTTGTTGGAAAGCGGGCCCTACAACTTTTTCATACACCCGTATTGAAGGGTCAATCATGACACAACATATATCGTCCTCTCCTGCGCTGCCTGGTACAGGATTAGCACGTTTCCTCGCCGCCAGTCATCACCAGCAACCCGATGCCACACCAGTCTGGTTCATGCGGCAGGCCGGTCGCTGCCTCGCTGAATACCGTGAGTTACGCAAACGTTACGATATTTTAACGATGGCAAAAACACCTGAACTTTGTGCGCAGGTGACGCTCATGCCGGTTGAACGCTTCGGTGTCGATGGCGCTGTCCTCTACGCCGACATCATGCTCCCTTTAGAGGGAATGGGCATCTCGTTCGAGATTCAACCCGAACTCGGTCCTGTCATTCATAATCCTGTACGTAGTATGCAGGATGTGAATGCCCTGCGTGTCATCGATGCCGAGGAGTCTACGCCCTATGTGATGGAGGCAATCCGGCTGGTGCGACGCGAATTGGGGGGCAAACAGGCTGTGATTGGGTTTTCCGGCGCTCCCTTTACGCTGGCATGCTACATGATCGAGGGCCGGCCCTCGCGTGACTATGGAACCGCCAAGTCATTAATGTATGGCCAGCCAGAGGTATGGCATGGCCTGATGGATAAACTTACGGAGGTCGTCTCTGGCTACCTGGTTGCGCAGATCAACGCGGGAGTCGACGTTGTGCAGCTATTCGACAGCTGGGTGGGATCGCTCGGTCCCAGCGCCTACAAGCAGTTCGTGCAACCCTACAGCCGGCGCATTTTTGAGGTCGTGAAACAAACGGGGATACCCTCCATCCACTTCGGCACAGGCACCTCCAGCATTTTAGAGTTGATGGCTGAAGCTGGCGGCGATATCATGAGCGTGTATTGGCGCGTTGAACTCGACGACGCGTGGGCGCGTATCGGTTATGATCGTGGCATTCAGGGCAACCTCGACCCCACGCTGCTGTTGACCCGCTGGGAGACCATCGAGGCGGGCATGCAAGATGTCCTGTCGCGCGCCGGTAATCGTCCCGGCCACATCTTCAACCTCGGGCACGGGGTACTCGCCCCAACTGACCCGGACATACTTCGCCGCCTGGTCGACGCCGTTCATGAATCGACCGCCCGATAAATAACGCTACATGTACAATAAGGAATACATTATGACAACAAAACCACAGGTAGGTGTAATACTGATGACCTATGGCTCGCCAGCCACGCTCGACGATATCCCGGCATATATCAAACGGGTCTATGGTGGACGAGAGGCCAGCCCTGAGGTCATCACCGAATTCCGGCGGCGCTACGCACTGATTGGTGGCTCGCCGCTGATCCGGATAACACGCGAGCAGGCCGCGGCTCTCGCGGAGGAGTTGAATGCTCAGCATCCCGAGGGGCCAGCCTTTCACGTCGTGGCGGGGATGCGTTTCTCTCCGCCGTTAATCGCTGACGTAGCAGAGGAAGCGGCAGCTGGCGCCCACGAACTGGTTGGGGTGATCATGTCCCCGCAATACTCCCCGATTATCATGAGCGGCTACATCAACACGCTCGAGGAAGCAGTTGCGAACTTCCAAAGGGATGACCTTGAACTGAAGATTGCTAGAGATTGGCACCTTCAGCCCTTCTTTTTGCAGGCTATTGCAGAGCGCGTGCGACAGGCGCTTGACCGTTTTCCACCCGCTGTACGCGAGCGTGTGCCCGTGCTTTTGACGGCGCATAGTATGCCAAAACGAGTCATAGAGAGGGAGCCGGACTATATTAACCACCTGAAAGAAACGGCCGCGGCCGTCGCTGAGCTGGTGGGTCTTCCGCGCGAGAGGTGGATGTTCTGCTATCAGAGCGCGGGTCATACGCCGGAGGAATGGCTCAAGCCGGACTTCGCCGACGTGATGCCGCAACTACGAGCGGCCGGCCACACGGATGTTCTGATCGCGCCAGTACAATTCCTGGCGGACCACCTGGAGATTTTGTACGATATCGAAATCGGCGCGCGCGAGCAGGCGGAGCAGCACGGCATCCACTTCGCGCGCATAGAATCGCTGAATACTTCTCCCCTCTTCATCAAGGCGCTGGCAGAAGTTGTAAAAGAAACCATGGCTTCGCCGGTGCACGCGGCATAAATTAAGAAGGGCGAGTTATGCTTTGCACACCCCTGCAAATACGCGAACGTCTGGCAAATGCCTTTGCAGGGGCGAAGCATGACTCGCCCTGAATAATGTCTTTTGGGGATTTCTTCTCCTGACCTATTATACACCAATTTGCCACTTTTTTACAAGGAAAAAGAGGGCAAAAGGTATCAGAAACTTTTGATACACATTAATCGTGATTCCCATGACGAATGATGACAACTGCGCCATTCGCCTATGGAAAAGATAATGTGTAGTTGATTTAGGAAGGAGAATCATAAAAAGTGGCAAACGAACCCCAACAAACGGCTTTCAGTAATCAGTACTATGACCTGGTGAGTATCCTTTACCATGCTCTGGAAGCAGCCCAGAATGCTTCTACCTATGCGCGGGACGCTCAGGGAGATCAGCAGCTTTCTCAATTCTTCCAGCAGGTGCAACAGCAGAATAACAATATTGCTCAACAGGCACAGCAGCTGGTTAGCCGTTATAGCCGCTAGCCAACGTAGACGTTTCAATTCGTCACGTTTCCTGACACATAGGCAGAGCCATTGAAAGGCTAAAAGCCTCCCGTCAAGGACGACCCTTGCGGTCGTCCTGGCTCCTCCAGCCGCTTCATGCCCCTCGCTCTTTTGTTTCCCTTTGAGACTTGCAAAAATCTCTGCAGTTTTCCACACCCTTTGCGCTATACCCTGCTGTGCGCTATAATAATAACACAACGTCAAAGACTGATTGCTACTGGCACAAGAGTGTGCCTACTTATCATCTTTCCTAAAATTGGGCGTTGATTCTAGAGATGCGGGCACATTTGATGATGCTAGTATATTCACCACTCAAACGCACTCATTCCTTTCAGAGTTAGCGAAACGAGCTTTTTCGCCTATTTTCGTTGTCGGGATAGTCATGATGGCTATCCAGAAGGCGAGAGCAAGAGCTGCGAGGCCACTGTATTTACGATCCTTGATTCGATCCGATTTTGCCTCACGCCCACCTCCCGCCTCTAGAATTGAGGAGCGAGGATACACAGTGTACTACAAATTTGACGTGGTCATCGTTGGTTCCGGCGGGGCAGGTTTGATGGCCGCCATGCAACTACCGAATACCAGTGTAGCTGTGCTGAGTAAAGTTTACCCTACACGCTCGCACACCGGAGCCGCCCAGGGAGGCGTTGCGGCCGCGCTGGGCAACGTGGAAGAAGACCACTGGAAGTGGCATATGTACGATACCGTCAAGGGCGGCGACTACCTGGTCGATCAGCCCGCGGCGGAAATCCTGACACGCGAAGCCATCGACGCCGTATACGAGCTGGAGCATCGCGGACTACCGTTCAACCGCACTGCTGACGGGCGCATCGACCAGCGCCGCTTTGGGGGGCATACCCGTAATTTCGGCGAGGGGCCGGTGCGCCGCTCCTGCTACGCGGCCGACCGCACGGGACACATGATCCTTCAGACAATGTACCAGCAGGCAATTAAAAACCAGGTGCGTTTCTTCAACGAATACCTGGTGCTTGATTTCCTGGTGAGCGATGGTCAGGCATGCGGCGTGGTGGCGCTGGAGATTCGCACAGGAGAG
>VBHS01000372.1 GCA_005881295.1 Chloroflexota bacterium | reverse complement strand
ATCGAGCATGGCACAAATATCTTTTGCCCAAGCCCCCGCAGCATTGACGAAATGGCTCGCTTCAATCTGCTGGCCAGAATTGAGCTGTGCGGTCGTGACGCTCTTGCCCTTCCGAACAAGCCCGACGACCTCGTCCGCCAGAAACTCCACACCCATTGACGTTGCTTTGTTGCGAAAGCCCAGCAGGACACTGCGAGTAACGAGCCAACCATCATCGGGAGAGTAAACGGCGGCACCAAGATCGGAGACGTTCATGGATGGGAACATCTGCTTCAACCCATCTGGCTCAAGCCATAGAACATTACACCCCAGCCGCCGCTGGGTATCGAAGTTGCGCTTCAACACCTCGCGTGTAGACGGCGGAACGATGAAGAGATAGCCATTCTTTTTGAGACCGATGTCGGCCTTCACGCCATCCAGAGCCATTGTCTCTGCGAAGTGGTCGAA
Organism: Chloroflexota bacterium; assembly: GCA_005881295.1. GTDB lineage: Bacteria > Chloroflexota > Ktedonobacteria > Ktedonobacterales > Ktedonobacteraceae > UBA11361. The sequence goes on along the minus strand of VBHS01000372.1, from coordinate 3,610 downwards.
AAACGTCATGCTGAATTTTGAAAGCTCAATATTCTCCGGCAAAGAAAAGAGCCGTCGAACGCCGCCCGATCCTCGCGGTGTTGATGCCTGGCTATAGGTCGGGTCGCGCTCGACAACGCTGACCTGAGTGCTGGGATCGAGGAACTTCAAGAAATAAGCGACGGCTGCCCCGACTGCGCCGCCCCCAATAACTACGACATCGGTTCTCATGCTCTTATCTCCTTGGTGCAACTGGTTTTCACATGTGTCCGCTCACTGGATAGGTCCTCCAGACACCTGTTGGAATAGGGTTCCTGCAGAGGAATCTCTCATCAAATAACATGGTTTTCTGGATGGAGTCGTCCCGTCGAAAAGCGCTCGATCCCCAGATCACTCACATCTAAGGTATGGGCTTTCCCATCCAGAATGAACTCACTCATAATCATTCCTGTGGCCGGGCTTTGCATCACACCGTGACCGCTAAAGCCTGTTGCGACGAGCAGGTTCTCCACTCCAGGGATAGGCCCCAGGATCGCATTGTGGTCAGGCGATGTTTCGTACAATCCTGCCCACCCATGATGAATCTTTGCCTGCTCTAAAACAGGAACCCGCTTGGCAGCATCTTCCATCACTCTCTCCAGCCATTCCCATCTCATCGTCGTATGGAAGCCGTATGGCTCGTCCTGGTCACTCGTCCCAAGCATGAAGCCTGCTCCTTCCGGTCGAAAGTGGAAGGTGTTCGGCATTTCAATCGTCATGGGGGCATCCTGTGGGATCGCATCAAAAGGATCTGTGACAAAACACATCCGGCGCAAGGGTTGGACGGGTATCTCGACGCCTGCCAGACGACCAAGCTCACCGCTCCATGGGCCAGCACAGATGATGACGCTCCCTGGCGAGAAGCTCCCTTGATTGGTCTCAACCGTCATAATCCGCGCCGCCTTTCGCGTGATCGCAGAGACTTCGGCTCCTTCAACGAAGGACGCACCAAGACGCTGTGCCTGTGTCGCGAACGCTTGCATCACGTTATGAGGCCTGCCATAGCCATCCGTCGGACAGTAGGTGGCTCCCACTAGATCATGCACCGAGAGCCACGGCCAGCGGCTTCCTACTTGTTCTGGTGTCAGCACCTCAACCGGCAGTCCCAGGCGCTGCTGGAGAGCGGCACTGCGTTCAAAGGTCGTGAAGGCTTCTGGCGTCGAGAGCAGAAAAAGATAGCCAATCTGATGAAAATCGACCCCTTCTGCATCAGGAGGAAGTTCTAATCGTTCATGAAAATGCTCAAAGAAATTGATCGAATACATTGCCAGCCGTACGTTGGTCTCATAGGAAAACTGCTGCCGAAACCCGCCAGCCGCTTTGGCGGTCGAGCCACTACCAATTGTATTGCGCTCGACGACGACCACATTGCGACAACCGCGCTTGGTCAAGTGATAGGCAATGCTACAGCCAATGACTCCACCTCCAATAATTAACACATCAGGAAATCGGGAATTCTGTGTACTCATAGCTGTGTCGGCATCACTTCTTGCTTCCTCCTCTTACCAGGGAACGAAGAGAAGCCAATGCTCATTTCCTTTCTGATTGGTAAGCTTGATAATCCTTCCTGGAAGGATAGAGGCACAAGAGCGTAAAATGAAGAAAAAAGCATCGGTGTTTTGGGATCTGAACCAAAAAAAGAAAGGGAAACAGGGACAATGACCGAAAATACTGAGAAACTGCTGGATGATGTTGGCTGGCAACTGCTTTATCTCCTTCAGGAAAACGCTCGTCTCTCCTTCAAAGAACTGGGACAACGTGTCGGACTCGCTCCTTCTTCCGTCGCCGAACGGATTCACAGAATGGAAGAGGCAGAGATCCTTCTTGGCTATCACGCCCAAATCAATCTGGAGAAAGTGGGCTTGCTCATTCTGGCATTTATTCGTATGAGTACTCCCGGACAAAATAGTGCTCGCATCGCCCAGATCCTGGCTGCCTTGCCTGAGATCCTGGAATGTTATCGTCTCACTGGGAGTGAGGCATTCATAATGAAAGCCTGTGTCTCCTCAGTGAAACAGCTTGAGATCCTGATTGATCAGCTTTCGCAGTATGGTCAGCCAACCACCTCGCTGGTCTTATCGGTCCCTTTGACAAGACGCATTGTTGAGAAGAGATAAAAGCCACTCTGTCCGGAACCGTCGGGAAGTCAAGTCCAGGTTTGGTGCGTGGTGTCAGTTGTTGCTGATACCACGGGTATCGTCCGTTGACGCGGCAATCACCAACAGAGCTGAGCTTGAGCTGAACCGTGTGGCTGACTTGTGATGTCTTTTCTTTCTCACTGTCTCATTCGGTTGCAATGTGCTTCTCTGCATCTCGTTGCGCAACCTCAGGGAACAGCAGCCCAAAAGGAGTGCAGTGATAATCCACCTGATGCTTGGCATCGGCTCGCACGCAAGCATCAGGCTCAAGAGCAACAGAAGCACCGCTTCTGGCCTACCGTCTCATGCCTGTTGAGCAGCCTGATTTTTTGCCCTCATGTGCTCAATGAAACAGGAGCCGATCTAATCCGCGTACCAGTCCACTCACCTCCATCACTTTGCGGGCTGCAAGCAAGGTGCCACTCACATAGGGCTCGGCACCAGAGCCGGCATCGTGGCGAATACTCAGACGCTCATTGGGTAAGCCAAAAATCGTTTCAAAGGCAATCACATAGCTTGGCAGGCGGATAGAATGCACTTGTGTTCCGTCAATAGTGGCTCCTCGTGCCTCTTTTGGACTATGGGTCTGCTCAAGAGCAACTTCCAGGTGGTTCTGGGAGACCGTTGCCAGTTCTTCAGCCAGTTCGCGGGTGGTCCCGCTGGGAGCATCCATTTTGGCCGCACTCGCATAATCAATGATTTCCCAGGAAGGCAGATAGCGAGCCGCAATCAAAGCAAAATGTTTGGCCAGCGCTGCCGTGATGGAGAAGTTGCCTGCGGCAATGACGCCGAGCTGGCGTTCTTGTGCTCGTTGTTCAATCTCCACGTAATCGCTTGCCGTCAGCCCGGATGTTCCCACGACCACGCGGACGCCCTTGTCCAGTGCTGCTAGAATATGGCCTTTCACCACCTCAGGCCCGGTGAAGTCAATGAGAACATCAGTTGGCACTGCCAGTGCCTCTTCCAGAGAGGCTACAATGCTCACATGAGCTTTCTCCTGGCCAAGTACCTCTCCGATATCCCTCCCAGCTTGCCGACGCGCAATGGCACCGGTCAGTTGGAATTCGCTTGATGTAATCATGGCCCGTGTCACTGCGCTCCCGGTCCAGCCTGTCGCCCCTGCGACACACACACGTATCGTCATCATTCACGATCCTTTCTCACCATTTGGTCAAAACGTGAAAGCAGTTGCTAGCCTCCCTTGACCCACCAGAATCTCGCGCAGAACCTCATCGGCGTTCAATGCTCTTCTGCATGCACGCGGAGCCCATCGACGAATAGACGGCGCATGCCAGCAGAGATCTGCTCAAGACTGAACTGGCGGCCTGTGCGTTGGAACAGAAACAGCGGCGGAGTGATGGCCGCATAGATGGCATCAGCGGTGAAGGCGATATTGAGATCCACTGCCTCCCCCTGTTCCACCGCTCTCGCCAGCAGGGAGCTGAGGTGCGCGT
>VBHS01000371.1 GCA_005881295.1 Chloroflexota bacterium | reverse complement strand
CCCGTGTGCGCCTTTCCCCTCCTGCTGGGGCGATGCACAACACAAGGCGTCCCCACCCCGCATCCACACCACTCCCACCCCTACGGAAGGGAGCGGCTTCCCTTCCTGGTCCCAGGCACGCTTTGCAGCCTGGGGCAGAGAATAGTGCCGTACTACCGTTGCAGACGTATCAGGTCGTCGGCAAGTGTGGGCTCTGTGGATCTACCGGGTCTCTAGGATTGATGCCCGTGGAGTCTCTGGCCGCAGACTTACCGGCGGGGCGCTTTGCGCCCCTGGTACCTGTAGTGCGGCGGCCAGCTTCTTTTCCCTCCTTTTTAGGTCTTTCCTCACCTTTAGGCGCCCCTGGCTGATGTGCGGGCTCAGGCGAAGCTTTATCCTCTGGCATTTTATGTTCTCCTTTTGCTATCGTTCGATCAAACTTCGGCAATGGGGAGGAAGCAAACCGGGCATCCTCCCCTGACTAAGCCCAAATGGGGCTAACGATGCTACGAGTTCAAGCCAAATGTCGGTGAGAGGACTTTCTGAAGCTCTTTCCCCTCGCCGAGGTACATATGAACACCACATGGCAGGCAGGGATCGAAGCTGCGCACTGCTCGCATGATGTCGATACCCTTAAAGGTGTCCGGACCGTTGTCTTCGAAGATCGGGGTGTTCTGCACGGCATCTTCGTAGGGGCCGGGCGTGCCGTAGATGTCTCGCACGCTACCATTCCATGGTGTCGGGGGATAGGGGTGGTAGTTGGCGATCTTGCCGCCCTCGATGACCATGTGATGGGAAAGCACGCCGCGCACGGCCTCATGGAAGCCGCAGCCGATGGCATCATTTGGCACCGTGAAATCGCTCCATGTCTGGGTGTGGCCAGCATGTATCTCAGCAAGCGCTTTATCTATACAATGTAGAGCGACGGCAGCAGCGTAGGCCTGGAAGTATGTCCGCGCGCGGTTACGCTCGATAGCGTTGCTCCATTGCGGAATCTTCCACTCGAACTCCACTGCTGGTTTCGTGGCGCTCTTGGGCAGCCGGATCTTGACACTGTGCCCGGTCGACTCGACCAAGCCTCCCAGGTTCACCAGTCCGGCCAGAGCCGTCGCCCACAGGCGAGCGATGGGACCACCACCAGTATCCAGGGCGAGGTACTTGCCAGTGCGCTTGTCATACCAGCGTGGCGACATTGTCCAGCTATATTTATCATTGAAGTCGCGTTTCTGCGGTTTAGGGATCGTTGTCTGATTCCAGGGGTGGCGTTTGTCGACAGGGTTGCCGAGCGGGTCGCGATCGACGAAGGTCCTTTCGTTCTGCCAGTCCTCGTAGTAAGAACTACCCAGCAGAATGCGAATGCCCAGGTTGATATCTACCAGGCTTGTCGTCACCAGTTCCCCGTCCACGATAACACCAGGCGTGACGAACATGGCACGACCCCACTTTTCCATAGTGCGATAATCGTAGTCGCATACATCAGGATCCTGCCACGATCCCCAGCAGCCAAGAAGGGTCTGCCGGTAGCCAACCATCTCGTAGCCGGGCAGGGCCTCGTACCAGAAGTCGAACAGGTCGTCATGCATAGGAACGACCTTCTTCATCCATTCGACGTACTTCATCAGTCGAACCAGGTAGTCGGTGAAGACCTGGACGGTCCCAACGGTTCCAACTCCACCTGGATAGAGGGTCGAGGGATGGACGTGGCGCCCCTCCATCAAACAGAATGCCTCGCGAGTATAGCGACTCACGTGGAGCGCCTCGCGGTAGAACTCGCCGACGAAGGGGTTAAGCGAGCGCATGATATCGCCGATGGTGCGATATCCATGATCTTCCGCGTGCGGAGCGGGAGTATTATTTGCCTTCTCAAGTACAGCTGGATTGGTCTCTTTCACCATCTGCTCGCAGAAGTCAACGCCGACCAGGTTCTCCTGGAAGATATTGTGGTCGAACATGTACTCCGCGGCCTCACCCAGATTAATAATCCACTCACCTAGTGCTGGTGGCTTTACCCCATAGGCCATATTCTGAGTATAGACCGAGCAGGTTGCGTGGTTGTCACCGCAGATGCCACAGATGCGGCTCGTGATGAAGTGAGCGTCGCGCGGATCTTTGCCTTTCATGAAGATGCTGTAGCCCCGGAAGATGTGGGAGGTGCTAAAGGCCTCCGCCACCCGCCGGTTCTTGAAGTCGATCTTCGTATAGATGCCCAAACTGCCAACGATACGAGTCATCGGATCCCACGACATCTCTACAAGCTGTGGTGGCTCGGTCGGGGTCTCTTCTCTTCTAGTTTGCGTACTCATGGTGCTATCTCCTTTATTGAGCTGCTTTACGCTGTTGCCGTCTCATCATGGTCACCATGTTCGTTGGTAACCTGTTGTGAGTTCCCTCCCTTTATGCCGCCACGAGGGTTCTTTGTTGACCGTATCGTTCGTCAACTTACGTAGACCCCGCAGAGCTACGCCCCAGTATTTAACGGCATTAGTCGATAGCTTAGCACCTGGTGGCTCATCCATAAACGGCATGAATTTGTCCGGGAAGCCCGGCATCGTACAGCCAATGCAGATACCGCCAACATTGGGGCAACCCCCGATACCATTCATCCAGCCACGCTTAGGTACGTTGCAGTTCACCACAGGTCCCCAGCAACCCAACTTCACGATACACTTGGGAGATCCATACTCAGTAGCGAAATCGCCTTGCTCGTAGTAGCCAGCGCGATCGCAGCCTTCATGGACTGTTTTGCCGAAGAGCCAGGTCGGTCGCCCCTCCGCGTCCAGCGGAATCATCGGGGCCATGCCTGCCACCTGGTAGAGCAGATAGAGGAGGGTCTCCATGAAGTTGTCCGGCTGCACAGGGCATCCGGGGACATTCACGATCGGTATGCCTGCCTTGGATTTCCAGTCCCAGCCGAGATAGTCAGCGACACCCATGGCACCCGTAGGATTACCCTGCATGGCATGGATACCACCATAGGTGGCACAGGTTCCTGCTGCTACCACTGCCAGGGCCTTGGGCGCTAGACGATCAATCCAATCAGATACAGGAATGGGCTGACCTGTCGCGGGGTCCGCGCCGAGGGCCGCCCAGTAGCCTTCGGGCTTGATCTGCTCGTTTGGGACCGAGCCTTCAAATACGAGAACAAAGGGGTCGAGTTCACCTCGCTCTGCTTTATACCACCACTCCATAAAGTCTTTGCCCCACTCATAGGCAATACACTTATTATGGATATGAACCCTGGGGAGCCCTGGGATGGCTCCCAACACAACGTCCTCGATACTGGGTTGGGTTGCTGCAGTGACTGCGATTGTGTCTCCCTCACATCCCAATCCCTCCACGATCCAGATGATATGGACGTCCTCCACGCCCGTTTTGGTTGCCATGTTGTACCTCCTCGAGCGCTTTTCGCTCGTGGCCTTCCTAAGAAGCCAAATACTAAATAGCCGCAACTACCTTCAATGGAGGTTCCACTAAATTGACGACAATCAAGGGTAACGCGCGCGATGAGGAAACAGTCACTCATCAAGATCAAACAGGAGTCGGAGGATTGGAATGGCGCGGTGGCATGTGTACATGAGGCGAACTATAGCGGAATGGATGCCCCCTCGCGCCTGTAGTCTATCAGTGACCACTGTTTTTGTCCGACTCTAGCACTAATGTGAAAAATAGTTCTGCAAGCTCCGGCTTTCGCCGGTTGCTTACTGTTCTGTGAGCGTGTGCGTCGAAATATGCCTGCTCATGCTCAACAAGAGCATTCAGCAGGATTAACACAGAGTGAGTATAACATATGTTATTGCATTTCTCAAGATATGCGAGCAAATTCTAATAGCAATCTAATATTTATTTCGTATTTAATATTGCAGAGCTTGTATTATTAGTAGAGTTTCGAGGACGATCAAGCTATGTCCATGATATTATGATACCTGGCATGATACATAAGAACAAGCTGGAATTCTCTATGGTTAGTATAGAAAGGAGTTTATGAATGAGTTGACATGGCGTTAACTAGCTTGCTTTCTGTTTTTCTGCCGGTTCTTTATCAAAGACGCGTCAAGTTGTTTGTCCACGAGCCGGTGATTACTTGTTGCATACCACCAGAGCAACAAGATTTCGCTCTAGGGCAAGCTCTGAGCGCAGCCAAGGACCTCTTGCCGAGAGATCCTTGGCTGCGCTCAGGATGACAAAGCGAGATGGTCTCTTCTTTGCAATGTATTGACCACAAGGGTCCACCCAACCACATCCCGGCCTCCCTGGCCCCTACGGTTTTACCATGGGATCGCTGTCCCTGGCGGTTGTGGTTGTTGGGGCAACGGTGTCGTCGCGAACCAGGTAGCCAACGGCGAGGGCGGCGAGACCTATGACAAGGTGCAGAATATGGTCGGCGGCGTTGATGTGTGTCAGGCCGAGGAACAGGCCATTGTCATGACCAAAGGTGCCTGGCGGGAAGTAGAG
>VBHS01000370.1 GCA_005881295.1 Chloroflexota bacterium | reverse complement strand
TGATACGCGCTTCTGTTGCTCTCCAGCGCCAACCTTGACTGGTCAAGTTCGGCAAAAATTTTCTCCAGGCCACTATTCGGAAAAACCTTACGTAACTGTGTCTGGCGCTCCCGTATCTCTGCTAACTTCTCTTCATAGTGTGTTATACCTTGTGTTTGCGCGCGTAGTTCGTCGTCGAGTTGCGTTCGTTTCCCTGTGATTTCTTCAAGTTCGCGCTGCCGCACGCGCAATCGCGTAGTTTTACCGATGCAGCTGGCGCTTCCGCCGCCTGCCCGGCCGGTAAGTAAGCCATGTGTCCAGCTGCCGTCGTTATTGAAACGAACTCGTGCTTGCATGTCGCCGGTGTTGACTGGAAAACCGTTCTCTCCAAGCACCGTCATAATAGTTGCGACGATTGGTTCCCAATCCAGGCTGTTTCCGTCTGGCGAGGAATTGACCGAGGTATCGAAGCGTAAGCCGTAGAAGTTGGATGCATCGTGACCATCTGTCCGTTGTACCTCTTGTGGCGTAGCGATCAATCGCTGGCTCTCGCTATTTGTTATCATTCCCTCGATATCGAGGCGGCAATCGCTCAGACCTTCATCAGCTAGCAGCGCATCAGCGGCGCTTGCTTGCTCTGGCGCTACAACGAGTGCATCCAGCAGGCCCGCATCCTCTAACATGTATTCGATACGCCCAGCTTCCTCGCTCTCGCAATCGATCTCAGCTATAAAGTCAAGCAGCATGTAAAGGGGGAGGGCGATGATCCCTTGCTCTGCAAGCTTCGCGCGTGCAGTGGTGTGCCGGGGCGAGCGTAAAGGTGTGAACTCCGGTTCGGCCAGTTTTTGCTCATAGAGCGTTCTGACTTCTTCGATCTCACGTATCTTTCCGCCTTGTGCCACCTGTAACTCGTTCAGTTTCGCCTGCCCCTGGTTTGCTTCCTGCATAAACTGGGTTTCAAGTTCGTCAATCGCTTTGCGGTAGTGCTCAAGTATAAAGGTACATTCCTCGACCACGCGACCGGGTAAGGCATCATCATCTACCACGTCGCCCATGTCGCCTTGCAATAGCATTTTTTCCTGTAGCAGCTGCAAGGACTCCTGCGATGTGAACCTCTCCAGGGCGTTGTTGAGCATGAGCACGGCTTCGTTGAAGCGATCCTCGACAGTCTGAAAACGATTGCGCGAGAGATCTAATTCCTGGAAGCGCGTCGCTTCCAGATTTCGCGCATGCTGTACAGTTGCATCCAGCTTCTCGCGCTGTCGATGCAATTCTTCAAGGTGGCGCAGCCAGTCAATACGCTCTTCTGCCATTGCTCCCGGCAGAGATCTGATAACCAGTGGCACTTCTGGTGCGCTAGAAGCTTCGGAAGTGATGTTGCTGATCTGGCGAAGCGCTTCTTCTAATTGGAAGGCCGCGACTTCCCAATAGCTTTCCTCCCTGGCCAGAGTGCCCAATTCCCGCAGCTGTGCAACGCTCTCGGCCTTCATAGTGTTGAAACGTACCATTTGGCGTTCCAGCCGCTCGATGCTTGCTCGTTTCGCTTGACGTGCAGCCTCCAGGCTCTTTTGCTGCTCCTGCGCCTGTCCTTGTGTCTCGCGAGTACGCTCGCGCGCCGCCGTCAGTTGTTTTGCGACTTGCAGTCCCTCGCTCGTCTCCAGCACCTTGATCTGGCTGTTTACCTGGTAGTGCTCTGCCTGGAGCGTTTGTGTGCGTTCTTCTGCTCCCTTGCGCTCATTGTCTGCCGTGTTCAGATCTCTCCGCAGCCTCGTCACCCGGCTTTGCACGCTATCCTCTGCCAGCTGCGCGCCGGTGTATTCACAGGCAGCCAGTTGCGCTCTACTCAAAGCAAGATTCTGTTGTGCCTGGTGGAGGCGTTCAGCAGCGCTATAAGCCTCCTGGATACGTTCCTTTTCGGCCTGGATGGCATCGATACGTTCAATCGTGCCTATTACATGGGAAGTTGTTTCGCCAGAAATTTTGCGCAATGATTGCTTGAGATAGTCGTGTACGCGCGAAAAACTCAGTTCACTGCTCAGGTTTGGGCGGCGCAATACCAGCAGCAGGTTAATAAGTTTCTGAAAATCTTTGACATCATCAAAACCAAACAGATAGCGTGCTACCTGGCGTTCATACTCAGCCTGGGTATCACAAATAAACCCGTGTCCCTCTAATTGTTGTTTAAATCGAGCATGGTCAAAGGCGCGTTTATCATGCTTACTGCCGGTTTCATAGACGGTCTGGAGTTCGTGGCCCAGGCGAGACCCATCGGTAATCATAAAACGTAGTGGCCGTATGCGGTCGCTGGCATTCACATTCCCTGCAAGGCTGATGCCAATCGTCAGGAAGCGCGTCTTTTCGCGCTCTCCATTCTCCCACCGCTGGCGAAATTCCGGCGCAATGGGAGGATTATCCGGGTCGCACCACTCGAATTCCAGCGCGATATAGGAAGTGCGCCGCTCATGGCTATAGGGCGTGGCCGATTCGCTGCCGCCTAGCACGTAGTACTCCATGTGCCGTTCGCGGCCGCCAAATGTATCGAGTCGATTAGGGCGAAGGTCACCATCAAGCGCCAGCGGCAACGCCGCGGTCAGGACTGTTGATTTGCCGGAAGCGTTCTCTCCTGCCAGGAAGAGCCGCCCATGGGGTACCTCAAATTCTTGCAACCCGTAAAGCCAGAAATTCGTCAGCATGATGCGCCGGAGTCGATAGCCGCGTGGTCCTCCTGCCTGGGCCTGTAGTATCTCGACGAACATATCGAGTTGACGTTCCAGCGTCGACTCTGATGCTCCGTTTAACGATGTGGACCATTCTGTAAAATTATCAAGTGTGTATTGCATATAGTTGTCCTTATTCCGTGAGAACCCTTTCGGTTATCTTTATGCTGACTCATCCAGGCCAGGCAATGTTAAAGTCCTTGATTTTGATTTACTTTTGCCTGCTGGTTTTTGCTCCTGCCCGGCCCTCTCATAGCTTGCGCTGTACCGGGCCGCTGTCGGCAATATCATCACATTTCCTGCGCCATCGGGACCTCGTAGCAGGCCAACCTGGCGCATCTTTTTGTAGACATCGTTCAACAAGCTGCGCGAACCTTTGCTACGTGCCTCGTTGCCCCAGTTATCTCCATAATGCTCGCGCAATGTATAAAACAATGCATTCATATCCTCCGTTGTGACATGCACGCAGCCATAGGAATCTGGCCTCGGCCATGCACCGCTGCTAACCTGCTCGCGGATCGCTGTACACATCAGCATGGCCATCTGATCACTGGTGCCAAAAGGAGTCAGGCTAGTAACTGGACCCGATGACATGCCACTGGCTCGTACGATACAGGCATAATCCCGTTTCACATCGAGCAGCCAGCCAAATGTTTCAAGCAAATCATTGGCTACTTCATCGGTATGTTCCACCAGCTCGGCGAACGCTTCAGGGTCATCATACCTGAGCAAAACTGGGCCGAGCAGCAAGGTGCGCCACGCTCTCACCAGCGGCTTGATAGCCATGACAGGAAAAAGATCGCCCAGTATATTCTGTAGCAGCGTAGGTTGAAGTACCTTTTCCTCGTTGTTGATGTACTCAGCCACCACCTCCAACAATTGAGGATTGAATGCTGAAACGAGTGAACGTATCACATCACTAAACTCGTAGAGCACATCGGCATCCTCTGCCTGTTGTGCCCATTCCTTCGTCTGCCCATCTACCAACTGCAAGGCTCCCAGGTCTTCCAAATATTGCAGGGCGCGTTGAATGCTATAGCGATCTGACGGCCTGCGAAAATCGAAGGCTGCATCCTCGTCAACGCCTGAAGTTGATTGCTCTTGTATCTGGTCGGCCAGCTGGGAGAGTAAGAATTGTTGTTCATTGCCGCGACCGGTAAGCTGGCGATTTTCAGCGTACCAGAGAATCCAGGTGAGGCAGGCAAAATCCCTTGGTTCCTTGAGTCGATCGTAAAGATAACCAGGCGTGGTTGCGCTAAGTTGTCGTACCAGGCGAATAGCCGTTGCGCTGCGCTGAATACGCCAGCCTGTGTTTTCATCATGCCACTTCTGTAATGTGTAATAGTGGCGATTCACCAGTCGAAACAGATCAATGTGTTTCGAGAGGATTACCTCCCTTTCCATCAAGGCCACATGTGCCTTCGTGAGTTCTGCTGTGTATAAACGATAACGTGGTAGCAGTAACACGCCATCTGGTGCCCGCAGCGCTGCGTACATTTCCTCATCCGGGTTAAGCAAGACAATGACTGTTCCGTCCGGGGCGCGGTATTGGTGCCGCGCATCACCCTGGCAGCCGTCGATCACTGTCATCAGTACGTTCCGCTCTTCAGTCGTGATATGCTTTATCATGCCAATATCAAGGTACGCCGTAGCGAATAGTCGGGAGAAACGTTGAACCTCCTGCTGCCGCTTTTCTTCGTATTGATGAACAATGTTACTGATAATGGTACGGTTATCAATCACCGGGTCTTCCAGCGGATGGTCCCCGCGATTGGCGCGACTGATAGGCCGCAAGCGCAGGTTAACGTCTGGTGGCTCTTGCCACGCGCTGCCTTCTGTTGCATCATATGTGGCGCTAGGAGTGCCCGCAAGACTTTCTGGCAGGTGAACAGGTAGCAAATTGGCGAAAGCAAGGCTGAAAAGCTGTTGCGCCGTCTCACCATTATTTGCCCTTAACAACTGCTGCGCTAGCATATGCAAATTGGCCGCGTAGTTCGCATTTGGCCGGATGGAAGCTGACAGTACAGATGCGCGACGCACGACCTTATCCACCTCGGCGAGGGCATTGCGGCGGAAGGAATCGGCATTCTTCCCCAGGGCAAACCAGTTCATCATTGCTTCTACCTGGTTACGCGCTTCCTGCCATAAGTCGTCCTCGTTCGCCCTGCTCTCAAGTGTCGGTGCTGGAGGCTCAAGGTGTTGAGCAATGATCTCAACGAGTCGCTCTTTCTTTCCTGTCTCATGCCACGAGGCAAGCAGCGTGCGAATGCGGCGACTGTACTGTGTCAACGCTTGCGCAAAACCATGCACATATGCCACGACTGCCGCTTTGTATGACTGGTACGCCTCAAAATCGGGGCGACCTTGCTGGGCGGCCTGCAACATATTGGCGAGGTATTGAGCGGCTTCACGCGCCATCGTATTCCAGACCTCGAATGCTCGTTGCCACTCCTCTGCCATTTCACGGCTATTGATAGTTTCAATACCAGTCGCAGTTAAGTTCTCGTCAAGCTCCTGCAGCGTCTTCCACAGGTGAGGTAGGTCTCCCTGGCGTAGAGACCCTTTGCCCATGTTTGCGCGAGTCTGCTCATCGAGAAAAGTCTCGATGGCAATAGCTTCGGGAGTTGCCTGGTACAGCAGCGCCGGGGAAAGGAAGCTGGCAATGGAGGTAGCCCTGCTCGAGTCATAGATCGTCGTCACATTCCCCCACTCTTTGAGGGCCGCCAGGTCGTTCTGACATTGTTCGAGGGTATACTCGACATCGAATGAAGCACGTACGGCGTCACGCACTTCCTGCGCTGTAAGTTGGTAGCGATACAACTCGCGGTGGCATTGCAGGAAGTAGCGCATGATTACCCGGTACCAGCGAATGCGATTAGAATTGACCAGGTAGCTGAAAATCGGCAAGCGGTCGGTAATATTAAAAACAGAGGGCGACGATAAACGCTCATCTACAGTGGCTATGCTCGCAATTTGCAGACGAGGCGAACCCGTTAGAGCATCCTCCTCAATATTGTTTATCGTATTGCTGATCTGTTGCTTAGCCTCATCCATATACTTGTTTGCTCCAAACACCTCTACATTGTGCAGTTATTATTGCTTCAAAAACATTTGTCCTATTGTATCACGATATGCTCTCAGTGCGAACCCCTGGCACTTATGTACTCCCCAAAGTGCCTATCGTCGTTATTCTTCCTGCACTATACATAAGTGGAAATTGAGGGTGTGGAGTTTCATTGTCTCGCTATTAGTACCTATCTCCCCCCTCAAAGGCAAATTTTTGCTGATCCAAAAATCATTGGGTAGTCTGACTAAAGGAACCATTATCTTGCCCATTCCAAATTGCGCGCGAGTCCCTACGTAACCCACTGTCCTTCTATCTACCATTACCCCGTAAGAACCTGAAACCCTATTGCAACACGTCCGTAACCTTTCTTTTCACATGTCGACCAGCAAGCAATAGGTTGTTTTTGTAGTGCGTCGAAATTTAGGTAGTGCCTTGTTTTAGCGTCATTTGAGTCGTAGACGATATCAGCAAAGAAGAGAGGGAAACACATGGATATTGACATAAAAGAATTGAAGCACCAGAAATGCCCGTACGACGAAGACCAGGCAATCCTCCTGGTTGATGTCGAAACAGAAAGTGCTCCGGCCACCGATGAAGATGGCAACTTACAGTATTATTGCCGGGCTGGCAAGCACGTCTTTTCCATCGATGAGGATGGAAAAGCCAAATAGCTAGAAGCTCCTCTTTGGGTTGGTGGTAAACGAGATGGACTCGCGCATAGGGCAACAGAGAAATATTCAGTCATGTAACCTTTTTTGGGGTCAAATTGCAGGAGACCTCTGAACAACTACTGCCGAATATCTTTTGACGCAGGGCAGCTCATGGTAGCTGATTCCCCTCATTCGGCACGAGCATTCGCTCACTGCTCCTGTAGGGTCATCCCTCGTTGATGGATACCCTTTCTCCCCAGATGCACGAAATGGAACGAAAGGAACAACAACACATGTTCAAGCACATCATTCGACTGACCCTACCACTCGCCGTACTCGTGCTCATTGCCCTGTACCTGGTGCTGTCACCCGTATTTGCGACGCATGCAGCGGCACCCCATACTCCTGCACAACATGTCGCGTCATATCAACATAAAATAGTTCCCTGCGTGTTCTGGCGGCCTTAATGGCATAAGACAGCTTGATCAACGTATACATCCCAGATGTGGGAATCAAGGAGGCTTAGCCTCTTTACCAGGATGCTTTTTGTAGGGGGTTGTGGTGGTGTAGTGGTCAAACCGTAGGGCGGGAGGGTGTAGATGAGGAATGGAGACGCAGTCACATCCAGTGGATGAAAAAGGCAGCGTCACCTGTACAGCAAGATCGATGCGGCCAGGGGTATTGGGTAATTGGCGTCACGAACGTTCACTTGCCCACATCATCCCTGCCGCTCCCTACGGCTTGAAGGCTTCTTCTCAGTCGATCGAAATTTGTGCTGCATGTAGTCATTAACTACTTGATAATATTCAGCCATTCTCTCACCTCGTTTGCATTTCTATGCCCCATTCCCTCAAGTGTCATGACACTCATTTCCCCGAGCTTTCTTGCCTCAAGCAAGTCACCCTTGACTGCCACAGTTCGTGCCAAACCATAGTTGGCTAAAGCAAGGAGATCGTCATCTCCTTCAGAGACAGTGGTGAGCATCTCACGAAAACTCGCTTCTGCTTTCTCTACCTGCCGCTGGTTAAGGCAGAGATTGCCGAACTCATATAGAGCATTAGATGTCATCTCAGGCCTACCAAGTCGATGCGCGAGGTTCAAACTTTCCCCCAGGTAATTTTCTGCCTGGGAATAGTTTCCCTGCTTACGAGAGGCTATCCCTAGATTAATAAGTAAACCACAAATCCATTCACGATGTTCTAATTGGCGGGCAACGTCTAGTCCTTCCTGAAAGTAGGACCCAGCCTGAGAATAATCCTCCATTGCACTAGCAGCCTCTCCCAGGTTACTAAGGGTGAACGCCGAAATAACTTGACATTGTAACGGAGATGTGTCATGCTCACGAGCATGATGCAAGTCAGTCGAACAGAAAAATATGAGCGAATGCGCGAGATGCTCAATGAGAAGCAATGGAGACACTATCTGGCCTTAGAAGCCCAGGAGCGCGGGTCAGTCGCTCAAGTCGCGCAAGAAGCAGGGGTGTCACACAATACGATCCGGCGCGGATTACGAGAAGGAGAAGCAGGAGAGCACTATAGCGCAGGGGACAGACAGCGCGAGCAGGGGGGAGGGAGGAAGAAAGCGGTCGAGAAGGATGGGAGTCTGCTGGCCGATCTGGAAAGCTTGCTGGA
>VBHS01000369.1 GCA_005881295.1 Chloroflexota bacterium | reverse complement strand
ACAGCAAATTGTACGATACTAATCTGTTTGTCTGTTCTCACTACTTTTTGCAACCGAGGCCATGATGGATTTACCTGATATTGTACCCACTGTGACCGTTTCCTTCCCTGATGCCCTCCGGGCAAGAATTGGCAATCGTCGTTTTGTGACTGCAACTGGTCGCACAGTGCGTGAGATCATCGATGCGCTTGACGGCGACTTCCCTGGCTTGCGGTTCAACCTGTGCTACGAAACAGGCGAGTTACGCCCTTACGTGAACATTTTCCTGGAGCGGGAGAACATCCGTTATTTGCAGGGCCTCGATACGCCGATATCAGCAGGAGTAACACTCCATGTCCTGCAGTCTGTCGCAGGGGGCTGACCCACAGGATTGATAGTTCTATCAAGACAGGAGAGAATTAGTTATGAATCAGCAGAGACCATACGCAAGTGGCACAATGGTAGTGATGGTTGGAACCAAACGCGGATTGTTCATTTTATCGTCACGCGATCGAGAGAGATGGGAAATCTCGACTCCGACCTTGAAGGGGCATCGTATTTTCTATGCCACCCTTGATCAACGTTCCGGCTGCCGGCTATTCGCAGCCGACAATAACGACTTCTTTGGATCTTTTGTGCGCTACAGCGACGACTTCGGGCAAACCTGGCAAGAACCAGAAAAAGGTATTCAGTTCGCGGAGGGAAGCGGTTACAAGCTGCAAAATATCTGGGTGATTGAACCTGGTCGAGTTGACGAGCCGGGAACGATTTATGCAGGTATTGATCCAGCGAGCCTATGGGTTAGTACGAATGGCGGCAAGACCTGGGAGATCAACAGCGGCCTTGCTAATCATCCAACGAGAGAGCGCTGGGAGCCGGGGGCTGGAGGGCTATGCCTGCACACGATTGTTCCTGATCCTACGAACGCTTCCAGGATGTGGGTAGGTATCTCGGCGGTAGGGTGCATGCGCACGGATGATGGGGGGCGCAGCTGGGCCTTTGCCAATAAGAACACACTCGCAGGCTTTTTGCCGGCAATGTACCCGGAGTTTGGCCAGTGTATCCACCGGCTGGTCCAGCATCCCAAAGAGCCAGAGGTGTTGTATCAACAGAACCACTGTGGAGTCTACAAGAGCACAAACGCGGGCGAAGATTGGATCGATATCCAGCACAGTCTCCCTTCTGAGTTTGGCTTCCCGATAGCCCTGGACGCTCACCATCCCGATACGGTATACGTGGTGGTAGAGGACCCAGAGGCACGGCAGAATGTTGGGAAACAGTTTTCTGTGTACCGAACGCAGGATGGAGGGGAGAGTTGGGAACCGCTCACGAATGGGTTGCCGCAGGGGAACGGGGTGACGCTGGGCGTTTTGCGACACGCGATGTGTACAGATACTATTGATCCATGCGGGATATATGTTGGGACGAATACAGGCCAACTCTTTGCTAGCAGAGACAGGGGTGATAGCTGGCAGCTGATTGCTGATTTCTTGCCATCTATCTATTCGGTGACGGCAACCGTGCTCGACTAGTGGACTGTCAATCATCATTTGATGGTTGGGGATTTGGCGGGGCTTGCCCCGCCACTACCTTTCAGTCATCGAAACGAGATTGAAGGAGCACTAGTTTTATTCCAATGAGGTTTGTCGCACTTGTTTCATTTGTTTCACTTGTATCTCTGTGTTAGCTCGTGCGACAAATCGGGAGATTTTCCAGGGGCACCTCCTATTCCTGAAATGGTCTCTTGATTCTGCACTATGTTCTTTCTATTCTCATGGGCTTTAAGAAAAGAGGAATATAGTGAGGGCTTTTCGCTGTTGTTATTCACGTGATGGTGTGTTAGATGGTTCTTCATCGCTCGGAGAAGGACCATATTTTTACGAGCTTCACGAGGAGAGAAAACATGCGATCTGATATTGTCCCAGGGGCAAGATTTCCTGATTACGAGTTAACCGACCATACGAAAACGCGACGGCGGCTGAGCGAGCTCCAAGGTAACGACCCGATGATTTTGATCCTTTCGCGCGGGCACTTCTGCCCAAAGGATCACCAGCAGCATCTCGATTTGGCGGCTTTTTATCCAAAGATCGCGGTCGCCTATACGAAGATTGTGACGATTTCAACGGATAACATCCTTGAGTCGAATGAGTTTCGCGACGCGGTTGGGGCACAGTGGCCCTTTTTATCGGATTCGGGGCGCAAGGTGCAGCAGGACCTGGATATCCAGGAATACACGGACCCACACCATAATCCGATGGTACCTCATACGTTTGTTCTTGAGCCGGGGTTGGTCATTTACAAAATCTATAATGGCTACTGGTTCTGGGGTAGGCCGTCAACACAGGAGCTATGGCTAGACTTGCGTGAAGTTACGCGCAAGATCAGACCGGATTGGGATCTTGCGACTCCGGGGCTGCGTGAAAATTGGGAAGGGGATAAGAGGTTGCACTATCCCTATAAGGAATCACGTTAGTACGATAGCGTCGAAAAGGCTGCTTGCGGCACAGCTGCGAGCAGCCTTTTCGACGCTATCGCACATTATATAGGTACTGTGATGTTTAGATGATGTTGAGTTCTTTGCCTACTTTCTCGAAGACGTTCAGGGCTTTTGTGAGTTCCTCGCGGGTATGAAGAGCGGTGACGATGGTGCGCACGCGGCACTTGTCAGCAGGGACGGTGGGGAAGACAATACCCTGGGCAAAGACGCCTTCCTCGAAGAGGCGTGTGCTGAACTTCATGGCGAGGGCACCTTCACCGACGATGACGGGGGTAATCGGCGTTTCACTGTGGCCTGTATTGAAACCTAATTGCAGCAGGCCGCGTTTGAAGAAGTGGGCGTTCTCCCAGAGCCGCTCAACAAGGCTGTTGTCGCTTTCGAGTAGATCGATGGCGGCGATACAAGTGGCAACGACGGAGGGCGGGTGCGAGGTACTGAACAGCACAGGGCGAGAGCGCATCATGAGTAGATCTTTGACGTCCTGGCTGCAGGCAACATAGCCACCTAAGGCTCCTATACCCTTGGAGAGGGTGCCTACTTGAAGGGCGACACGTCCATCGAGCCCAAAATGGCTGACGGAGCCGCGCCCATTCTTTCCTAAGACGCCGCTTGAATGCGCGTCGTCGACCATGACGAAGGCTCCGAATTCTTCGGCAAGGGAGACGATCTCTGGCAGCGGTGCAATGTCACCATCCATGCTAAAGACGCCGTCGGTCACCACCATGACTTTACCGGCGCCGCGCGACTCCTCAAGCACGCGACGCAGCCCGGCCATGTCTCTGTGTGGATAGACTTTACGCGGTGTCCTGTTGAGGCGTATGCCGTCGATGATGCTGGCGTGATTGAGTTCGTCGCTGATGATGATGTCCTCGGGAAGCATGAGGGCCGAGATGACTCCCAGGTTGGTTGCATAGCCGGACTGGAAGGTGAGCGAGGCTTCGGTATGTTTGAAGCGGGCTAGCTTCTCTTCGAGTTCAACGTGGAGCGACATGGTACCGGCGATGGTACGCACGGAACCTGAACCAACACCATATTTCTCAATGGCCTTGATTGCTGCTTCTCGCAGTCGGGGATGAACCGTCAGCCCAAGGTAGTTATTTGAAGAGAGGGTGATGACTTCGTGGCCATCGACGATAACGGTAGCCTTCTGCTCGGTTTCCAGAACGCGTGGACGATAAAA
>VBHS01000368.1 GCA_005881295.1 Chloroflexota bacterium | reverse complement strand
TAATATTATAGACGATGCCACGGTAAATTGGCAAGGTACTATAGTGAAGATTTCTGAAGGAGGACGAATGTCAAATCCTCAGGAAGAGGTGCTTCGAGCTCTAAGACCTTCCCGGTGGTAGGATGGGTAAAATTGAGCTGGAATGCATGGAGAAATTGGCGATTCAAGGGAGGGGTACTACACATATTCCCCGACCCATAAACAGGATCACCTACTATTGGATGGCCAATAGCCTTAAGGTGCACTCGTATCTGGTGAGTTCGCCCCGTCTCTAGCTGTAAAAGTAGTAAGGTATGATGCTGAAAGCGTTCTAGCACACGAAAGTATGTGAGTGCATCTTTACTTCCTGTAGCCGTTACAGCCATTCGCTGTCGATGGCGCGGGTCACGACCAATGGGCGCATCAATGCTTCCATTATCGACGGATACAACGCCTTCAACGAGAGCAAGATAGCGTTTGACTATCTCGTGCCGCCTCATTTGCTCGATAAGTGCAGCCTGGGTACGTGCGTTTTTTGCCACAATAATCAAACCAGATGTATCTCTATCGAGGCGATGTACAATCCCTGGGCGTAAACCTTCCACATATTGTAGATCAGGGTAGTAGGCTAGCACTGCATTGACCAGCGTATCATCTACATGTCCGGGAGAAGGATGAACAACCATTCCTGCCGCTTTATTGACGACCAGCAGATCCTTATCTTCATAGAAGATATTGAGCGGTAGCGCACAAGGTTTGGCATTCCTGGTGGATTTGGCAGTGGTTTGAGCTATGCATACCTCATCGCCAACTCGGAGTAAATAACTGGGTTTACAGGTACGTCCATTCACAAGGACCCCCCCATCCACAATTATTTGTTGCACTGAGGTTCGAGAAACATCCTCTAATAGAGAAGCTACAAAACGGTCAATCCTCTGACTCGCCTCACCTTCTTCAATAGTGTATGTATATGCATCATCATAAATGGTTACGTCAGGATTGTACATCTTGCCCCGTTGGTTGAATAGGTTCATTATTATCTGCTTGAGTCATACCCTTACTGATTGGATCTCCCTTGCTCCTGTGCTTATTCGTAGTACCTCCTGTTTTACGCAGTCCCCCAAACAAGATAAACAGAAAGAGCAGAAATACGCCGACCGATATCGAAGCATCTGCAAGATTAAAGATAGCAAAGTGATACCCAATCTGCGGTATACGAAAGAAAATGAAGTCGACAACATACCCACCTCGCACTGCTCGGTCAATCAAATTCCCCGCTGCTCCCCCAATTATGAGACCAAAAGTGAGCTTAAATGCCAGTGGACCTGTGTTGAACATACGCACATAGAAGTAGATGATGATACAGATCGCAACCCCAATAAGGACTGCGAGAACAGTGTTATTTGCCAATAAACTGAATGCCGCTCCACTATTCTGGATATAGTAAATCGTGAGATAGTCACCTATCAGAGGTATAGGTGACCTCGTTTCTGGCGGGCTCAGGTTTGCCACAACAAGGGCCTTGCTCCACTGGTCCAGCGAGATTACCACAATTACTACAAGCAAGGCCAGTACATCATAGATGCGCGCACGTTTGACTGTCAAAACGATCTTTTCTCCCTTTCCATAACCACAGGTACGCGTATTGTACCCGATACACCGTGTTTTGAAAAGGCAAAGTTTGGCACAAAACACACTGGGTAGGGTACGTTAGTCAAGCTCTTCATCGTACGTCTCAGTAATACTGAGATTCCTTTCTTCCAGGCGCTCCTCATCCTTAACACAACGAGCGGCCCACGGTATCGCCTCCAACCGTTTCTCCGGTATTGGCTGACCACAATCTATACACTTTCCATACGTCCCATTCTCAATACGCTCAAGCGCACTCTGCACTTCTGTAAGCAGAGCCTGCTCATTGACAAGTAGAGACTGTTCCTGCTGTGTTTCCAGGAAGTCGACAGCAACCTCTTCGGTATCTTGAGGGCCTTCGCTTGCCTCTATAGCACCTACAGGTTCGGGATGTGCCTCCGTTAAACCACTAATATTTTTCTGTAACTCTGCCTGTTTTGCCTCAAGTCGTTGTCTCATCAGCGAAAGATCGATAGTCATTAATTAAGTAGCCTCCCTTTCCATACAAATTCTATATCCTGCCCTGTATTCTAGCTCATTCTGGCTGTCAAGGGTAGTGATTTGCAATTGCGTGAGTGCTTCGCGATGTTCCTCTTTATACGTAAACACCTGGTTTAAGGTTCCAACAACCCATTATAGCATAGACTATCTTACGCTCTTTCAACAGGCCTGGGGAACTGTCTCCTCAATTGTTTTGCTTATCAATGTATAATATGACAGCACCTGAATGAGGGAAAAATTGAATACACCTTTCCATGGATGTTTACTCTCTCCTCTATGTGCTATTCTAAAGGTGACAGAGATCATAACAGGTAAGTACAGAACACTTTCGAAAAAGAATACATAAGGATGAAGAACCATGACTATACCACAACAGCATAGCGATGTACCAGGTGACAAACAGCCTGTAGCTCAAGACGCACCTTCTATTTTCAGTGATTTCGATCTATATCTTTTTGGGCAAGGGAAACATTTCCAGATTTACGAAAAGATGGGTGCGCATCCACGCACTGTAAATGGTGTCTCTGGCGTTCACTTCGCGGTATGGGCACCAAATGGCCGACATACATCAACACCAGTGGCAAGACGAGACCTGGATGCAAGAGCGTTCTCAACGTCAACAGGTGAACTCGCCTATTTCTATCTATGAGGTGCATCTCGGCTCCTGGCGACACGTTCCTGAGCGATACGTTGAAGGGAATCCTGAGGAACATCGTTTCTTAACCTACAGAGAACTGGCGCATGACCTTGCCGCCTATGTAAAAGATCTGGGTTTCACCCACATTGAGCTCCTGCCTGTCGCCGAGTATCCCTATGATGGCTCCTGGGGTTACCAGATCACAGGATATTATGCGCCTACCAGCCGCTTTGGCCCCCCTGAAGACTTTCAGTATTTCGTGGATTATATGCACCAGCAGGGAATCGGCGTCTTCCTAGATTGGGTTCCTGCCCATTTTCCAAAAGATGGCTATGCGCTGAGCTACTTCGACGGCACTCACCTCTATGAGTATGCAGATACTCGTAAGGGTGAGCATAAAGAATGGGGGACGCTCGTCTTCAATTATGGACGTAGCGAGGTACAGGACTTCCTCATCGCGAATGCTCTCTTCTGGCTGCGAGAGTATCATATCGATGGTCTGCGTGTAGACGCTGTAGCATCGATGCTCTATCTCGACTATCTTCGCAAACCAGGTGAATGGGTGCCCAACCAGTATGGTGGTCGAGAGCATCTTGAAGCAGTAGATTTTCTGCGTAAACTCAATGAGGCGGTGTATGCCGAGCAACCTGGAACACTCACAGTTGCAGAGGAGTCCACTTCATGGCCACTCGTCTCTCGTCCAACATATGTAGGTGGCCTGGGATTTTCCATGAACTGGAACATGGGTTGGATGCATGACATGCTGGAATATATGCACCTGGATCCAATCTTCCGTCGCTACCACCATAACCTTATCACTTTCTCCTTGATGTATGCCTATTCGGAAAACTTTGTATTGCCACTATCCCATGACGAGGTAGTACATGTTAAAGGCTCATTGATCAATAAGATGCCTGGTGACTTGTGGCAACGTTTCGCCAATTTACGTGCCTTCTTCGGATATATGTGGGGACATCCGGGTAAGAAACTGCTATTCATGGGAGGTGAGTTTGGGCAGTGGCACGAGTGGAACTTTGCTGAGAGCCTGGATTGGCATTTACTGGAACCGCCAAGCGATCCGCATCATGCTCAACTCCGCGACTATTTGCGCGATCTGAACGAAATCTACCAACGTGAGCCAGGTCTTAACGTTATGGATAGTGATCCAGAAGGCTTCTCTTGGATCGATGTACACGATTCCGATAATAGCGTTGTATCCTTTATGCGTCGTAGTAAGAACCCGGACGACACCCTCATTTTTGTCTGTAACTTCACTCCTGTGCCCAGACTCGGGTATCGTCTGGGCGTACCCCTCGCTGGAGAATATTTCGAAGTACTCAATAGCGATGCCCTTCGTTTTGGTGGTAGTGGGTTAGAGAACCTGCAGCAAATGCCAAGTGGCCCCGTTTATTGGCAATCGTGCCCATACTCTATCCTCCTAACTCTACCTCCTCTTAGCACGGTCATATTGAAACGACGCCTGGATGTTGGCAAAGACGAAGATGAAGACGTGAGTGAGCTACAATTAATTCAGAAGCAATAAAAGATATCTTCTACTTTTCTACTCCATCGTTCGTAGTAGATAGTAGAGTAGCGAGTTTTGTGTTCTCGGCAAAACTCGCTTTTTATGGCTCATCATGTTATCATACTTGACGTGCCATAAGTGATTCATCCAATGTAGGCGTAGAAATAGAGAATGTCAATGAGCCGTAATAGTAATCATATGAAAAATGGGTCAAACAATCGAGGGAAAAAAGCAGCCGATCGGTATCGTTCTCTGAGGGGCAAAGGACGAGGAGTGACAGAGGATGAGAGACTGCTTACTCGACCGACGCAACCATTAATTAGTCCACAGGAAGCATATCCTCAGGAGCAGGATCAAGCCGATGAGTATGCCTTCGAGCGCGCTTTGCATTTCGACTTCACTGTAACTGACCCCTGGCGCGTGTTGCGCATCATGAGTGAATTCGTCTATGGCTTTGATGCTCTCGCTCACGTTCCTCCTTGTGTGACGATCTTTGGTTCGGCACGCACCCCCCCTGATGACCCCTCGTACGCTGCGGCTGTTGAAACTGCGCGTTTACTGGCTAAAGCAGGCTTCGGTATCATTACTGGCGGCGGCCCTGGTATTATGGAGGCTGCGAATAAAGGTGCGCAAGAAGGTGGAAACCTCTCCATCGGCTGTAATATCGAGTTACCTTTTGAGCAGGCTCCTAACCCGTATCTTGATATCTCGCTAGACTTTCGCTACTTCTTCGTACGGAAGACGATGTTTGTGAAATACTCAAATGCGTTCATCATTTTTCCGGGTGGATTTGGGACAATGGATGAGCTTTTTGAGGCACTTACACTTATACAGACGAAGAAGGTGAGCAACTTTCCTGTAATCCTTTACGGTTCAAAATACTGGGAGGGTCTTTTGAACTGGATTCGTGTGACGATGCTTGAGGAGGAAAAGGTTTCAGAGGACGATGTGTCATTGTTGCGCATCTCCGATGACCCGCAGGAGATTTGCGATATTGTTTGTGACGCCTATCGGGAGAATCATCACGTGGAAAAACAAGACCCCAATCGGGAGAAGTCAATTCGCTGACGCATTTTGTATGTCCTGTTTTTCATACTGTAAACACGCTCCACCAATCAGCATCCTCATTTCGACCAGCGTGATCGGCGATACACCTTCATCGAAGAGTAATCGTGAGAGCGTCCCGTTGAAACCGAATAACACTGTAGCAGCTACAATCATCAGGTAGCCAATCAGACGATACGTCGCTTTCCGCCTCTCGCCGATCACATTATTGCTCCGCCGCAGAGGCTACAAAAGCGATGATTTGTCTGTTCTCGTTCACAATGTGGGCACTTGATGAGGCTTGAGTTGGTTGAGGTTGAAGGGCCAGGTGTAGAGGCACTTCTCTTGTTTCCGTCAGCTCTCCTGGTGGTATTGCCGCTATTGCTCCCACTCGTTCGGGTGTAGCGTCCATCAAGGATATCTTTGTACTCGCGGCTCTCAGACCAGTTGATACTTTCTCGAGCACGCACGATAGTTAAGGGGTGACTGACAGGTACCACCAGAAGCATCTTGTAAATACGATCAAGCAGGTTCGCATCAACAGCTTCATAGAGATCAGCCTGTTTTAGGAATTCCTGCGTATCTAATTGATTGCGCTGAAAGAGCGTACCGCCTGCGAACTTCATCATCAATGAGAGCATTGTCTGTGGATCCTGTACCACCAGCAAGGCAGCGCGATCCCCTGTAAATTCTGACATGCGATACCACTCTAGCAATGCCGCTTCAAGAGAGCGCCCAACAACACGGCCAACTCCAAAAGTCACATCCCCGATAAGGGTCAATATCAGCGTAATAGAAAGAGCCATCGTTCTGTAAAGAACATGTCCGGATTTAATATGACCCAACTCATGCGCGATAACAGCCAGAATTTCATCCTCATTCATCAAATCGAGGAGGCCACTAGTGATAATGATGTAGGGATGAACATGGCCGCTGGTCCATGCGTTAGGCAGGGGATTTTGCGCAACGTAGAGCTCTGGCTCTTGTATGTCTAAGATAGCACATGCCTCACGAAGCTGGATATATAATTGTGGACATTGCGTCCTGGTCACACGAACAGTCTGAGCAACATTTTGAATATAGGCTACTCGCTCAGGAAAAAGTTCAATAAATTTACGAACGATTATATCAAGGCCAGGGACCTTTTGTAAGGCATTCAGTGCAGCGCGATCATAGGGATGTTGAAGGACTGTAGCATCCAGTCCAGGGAAACGTCGCCGCATCTTAGGCTGAGCAGCAGACATATGTAGCTCCTTCTAAGTCCATGTGATTAGAGCTCGAAACTCACCATCACGCGGGGTAATTTCAATTTCGCTTCTGTGTGCGCCCAGAGCCTGATAGCCTGAGCTACAATCTCGTTATCACGGGGTTGATGTAATTTGTCAGGTTGTACTACGCGTTTTATCATTACCTGAACGTACCAGACACCATTTGCGCGTTTTAAACCAGATGGGGTTGCTACTCGTAGAAGTGCCGCAACACGGGGAGACTGTCGGTTGATGATTTGGAGAATATCTGACCAATGCTCATATATGATAGATGTAAATTGGTCAGCGAATTCATCGTAGCGAGCACGTGGTTTACGCTCCATGGAGTGCCTCCTCGTCTAACTCAAGGTGACTGGCATGAAATAAGTATACCATATACCCGGAGAAAAGTGTTTGATGACATCGCTGGAGAGAATGGGTCTGTCACCGAGTTTCGGGGAAAAGCCTGGGGCAGGCACTCTCAGTTTTATTTCAGCAAATTTAAAGAGTCAACTCATAGAAACATGCTATGCTTACCTTGAGGTAAAGA
>VBHS01000367.1 GCA_005881295.1 Chloroflexota bacterium | reverse complement strand
TGTCCTGCCGCGATACATTGATCGACGATATGAGAGCCAATGAAACCCGCTCCACCAGTCACTAATATCTTCATCTAAAGTAAATGCCCTTTCTATAAGAATTCTGCCGGGAGATCCAGTTTTTTAGATAGAGGATTCTTGGCGACCTGCTTTGAAGTATACTACAGTTTCATTGAAATTAGCATATGTGCGAACTGATACGAGTGCCGCAGTTCAATGCCCAGGTTCGTGAGCCTCCGACTCCAATTGTCCTCGAGTAAAGTATACCAATTGCTCCAGGGCGGTCTGCAGTTCTTTGGGATGCGTCAAAACAGGGAAGATACTCAAGCCTGTTTCCTGGTGCAGGCGTTGGAGCGCGTCGCGATCCTGTGGATTTAACATAGCCACGGTAAGCATATTGCGCTCGCGGCCAACAGGATAACAGTGAAGCTCGTGGGCGAGCCTGACATTGACGAGTTGCTGTACGCGCGTGGGAGGCTTTTTGGGTAAGAGTGAGAGGTAAGGTATGCCCAATTTGCGTGCAAGGGCTGGCCACTCCTCTTCCGTGATGGGTTGCTGCGTATTGTGGGCCTGGTGTCCAACCGATTTGTGCGTGGGTCGTGCGGCGGAAAAATTGAAGCTCTCGTTTACCTCGCTGGCTGCCACTATACACTCGGTGATGGAGTGACACGGTGACGGGTAAGCGCTGTAGCCAATGGCTATTTCGAGTGGACGGCTGATCCCCCTGTCAATGCTATTATGAATACGCCAGAGCAAGGCATCCCAGAGGCGACTCTGTACAATCCCTCCTCCCTGGAGGTTCGCTCCAGGCAGCAAGAAGTGCAGTGAAGTATCGAGTAGAAAGACCACGTCTGTTTTGCGTACCAGTGGGCGCAAACTATCCAGAAAATAGGTCATGCTGGTACGCGTGTGACTTGAACTCGTTTTGCTGACAATCCTAAAAAAGAGCGCGATGGTCACCATGGCGAACTGATTGATGCCTGCCGCCGTTACGTGCTCAATCCTTGCTGCAAATGTATCCGCTGTTTCAATGGTCTCATAGACATACGCAGGCGCAGTCTCTTCCATTGAGATCCGGATTGCAGCTTCATTGCCCATCACTAGCTCCTTTATCAGGTTGAATACACATGGTATCTGATACAATCAATAGTACACAGGCAATCAACTGAAAAGTGTAGTGATACGGTTATATTTCCGTTAAGACTTATCATTTAAGGTTAAGAAGCGTGTACCCGGAGGAAGGAGGATTGGTAATGAAGAGTGGGACGAGCTTCCCCATTGATCCAGGCGATAGGCACGCCTTTGCTTTTTCAAGGTTCGCTAAGTACCTTCAGCGTTTCGGCGCGTACCTGCTCAGCCTTGACGCCCAGACTGTTTAGCACTCCTGCAGCTATACCTCCTCCTTCGCGCATCAGCCCTAAGAGAATGTGCTCGGTGCCAATATAACTGTGCTTCATGAGACGTGCTTCATCAACGGCTAGCTCGATCGCTTTTTTTGCACGGGGAGTGAGGCCGATCTCGCCTTGAACGACATGATCTCCGCGCCCGATAATAAATTCAACAGCCTGACGCACGTCGCTCAATTGGACGCCGAGGTTGGTCAATACTTTGGCGGCAACTCCTTCACCTTCACGTTCGATGCCGAGCAAGAGATGTTCTGTCCCGATATAATTCTGTTGGAAATGCTGAGCCTCCTCCTGGGCAAGCATCAAGACCTTGCGGGCACGTTCGGTAAACTTATTAAACCTGTCTCTGTTACTCACTGTGTATTACCTTTCTTTTAAGGGTACAGGGGGAATGCTGCTTTTAGTGCCTGAATTAACAGAACATGTTTCGTTTATTACGATGCAGAGTGAAAGGTTGCGATGATAGCGCTTTAGCTGGTAGATAATGCGCGCTACATGAACATTTTAAGATGATCAGCAGTCAGGGTGGTTGACATTACCAGCATAGCACGTCAGTCGATGGGTTTGCAATAGTCTTTTCAAGATGACCTTGACAGAATCATAGTAGAGGTAAGAGAATATAATAACACTGATAAGAAGATGTAGATGCTGGTATTATGTGTGTTAACCCCTGTACCATTCCTCGTTCGTCTGAAGATAAGGCTTGATTGGAAAGGCGGGAAATCCAATGACAAAAAAAGTGATACAACGTACCGCTAATGAGATAGGATGATGTTTTCCGCTGCAAAGACGCAGACATATATCACAACTATAGAGGCAGATCGACCGAGATGTAACGGGCGAGAAGCGTTGTAACCTAAGCGGAAGCGTAATCGTATTAAAACATAGAGAAAAAACACCAGAAGATCACCATACATATGCAACAATACAACATAAACATTCCCGCGCATAACCCTTTGCCATCATCGGATAGTATCCCTCGTGAACTTGAGTCTGCAGGTGTACCTATTGACATGCAGGAGGCTGCTCGCACGGCGGAGCGAGCACGTCTGCGACAAGGCATTATGCATGTACGAATACGCCACTTTTACTGCACTCTGGAGGAGATGTTCGACCCCTCTTTACAAGGGCAGAGTTTTGTCGTCGGAACCGGCATGGGACGTCCAAATGAACCGGGGCGAGTGATCGACGTTTCGCCTGCCGCGATGCGCCTGGGGGTCAGCCCCGGTATGCCTCTGCGCCGCGCTCATCGTATCGCGCCGCGCGCGCGCTTTCTCCCGGCGTCGTACGAGCGCTATCAGCCAATCCTGCAGAAACTGCGCGAGCGCTATCGTTCCTATTCTCGTATTATTGAATCGATACCTATTGCAGACACCTTTATTGATCTGCGCGGCTGTGAAATTCCTTTTGACTCGCCTGTTGCGCTGGCAGAACGGCTCTGCGCGGAGATCGCGGAGATGGGATTGACCGCGCTCATCGGTATCGCCAACGGAAAGGCTATTGCTGAACTGGCCGCGCTGATGAGTCGCAAAGATGGACGCCGGGGTGTGCTGTATATTCCAGCCGGGCGCGAGGCTTCGTTTGTGCAGACGCTGCCTCTTTCGATGCTTTTGCAGCTGCGGGCAGCGGGAACCGGTATTCCAAGCGCATTACCAGATCTGGGAGAACAGGAGGAGAATCCTGGTTCTCGCCCGCCTGAAGTTGAGGGGAAGAGCGAGCAGGTCGATTCGGTGGCGGTCGCTGAACTGGTGGCACACCTGCGAGATTTCGGTATAACAACCTTTGCCCAGGTTGCAACACTTTCGGAGGAAGGATTGCGCCGCCGCCTTGGCCGTCTCGGTTCGTGGGTAAATCGGGTGGCCTGTGGGGAAGATAGTAGCCTGGTTGTACCGGATGCGCCTCCTATGAGCCAGAATGCGCGCGTGCGGTTTCATACGCCTTCAGATGCCGATGAAACCTGCGCTGCCATTGGCAAGCTTGCCAATTACCTGGGAGAACGCCTGCGAGAGCAGCGGCTGAAAGGACAGACTATCGCCTTGATGCTCTGGCCTCATCGTTTTATGCGCCATGATACGCGCAGGCTTGTGATGAATGAAGAGGGTGAGGAGGTAGCGGTCACTGCCGCCGAGGAGACTATTGGAGGCCAGATGGTGCTTTCTCGCCACACGGATGATGCTGGTGTAATCGCTAATCATGCTTTGATGCTTTTCGCGCATTATCACCGCCCCGCCAATCGCTACTTGCAGGTACAATTGCGTATTGGAGACATTGTAGCGGTAGCGCAGGCTTACTATCCACCGCCCGCGCGTTCCAGGGGAAGGCCAACCCGGAAGTTGTAGTTAGCTTTGCTTGCAATGGCTCGCTACAATTAACGTAAAGGGGTGCATTTCTGTAACGTCTCACCCTTCTAAAACGTACTAGTACCAGGCGATTGCTCTGAATTCTATGAGGAACAATAAGAAATGAAGCCGGCATGGAGGGTGTGATATTCTTCTTTTCTATTTATGCGTACCGGTTGGGGGGCAGATTATGTCCGATACGTTAACAAATAGCGGCCCTTCGGGAACTGGTACCACTCCAGTCGAAGAAAACTCGGAGCATAACAAGACATCTCAAAGCGATATCCCTGTCACAGAACAACAGGACGTTTCAACGCAGCCGCATCAGCCAGTTGCTGAAGACGTGACGACAAAAGAAGGGGCCGAGGGTTCACCATCGATAGCGGACAATGCAAGTACCGCTGAGGAAGAGGATTCACAGCGTCTAAAAGTGGTGGAGGATGGCGCAAAAAGCGATGGAGAAGATCAGAGTTCAATTGCGGTAGAGGATGGAGCCAAGAGCGAAGAGGAAGATCGGAGCTCAACCACG
>VBHS01000207.1 GCA_005881295.1 Chloroflexota bacterium | reverse complement strand
AAATTCCTCGTAGAGCAAGGGAGCGCCCACGTTCACTGACTGCTCAGGGTCGGTAACCGCCTGCATAGGTTCGTAACCTACCTCGACCATGTCGTGAGCGTCCAGGGCGGTATAGAGATCCTCGGCAAGCACTATCGCCACGGGGTCACCTACGTAGCGCGCACGGCCTACCGCCAGCGGTCGCCGTTCCGGCTTTTTCATACCTGGCACTGGAAAAGAATCCATGGGAGGCATACCGCTCACCAGTTCCGCGCTTGCAAAGGCCGCCACGACGCCTGGAAGCGCCCTGGCCGCGTCCAGCTGGATTTCTTTGATGATGGCATGAGCATACGGACTGCGTACGACGACCATGTGTAAAGGCACCGGCCTGCCTGCGGGCTTCAAATCGTCTACATAACGGGAGTGCCCTGTAATCAGTCCATAATCTTCTCGCCGACGCTCAAAGCCAGCTGGCAAGGTTGAAGAATGCGGCATACTATCTTTCTTTCCTTCCTATCTTGACGTTCAAGGTGACAAGCAGACAATGAGCTATGCCCGTACATGCTGGAGAAAATCGCGCATGGGTACGGCTTGCTCGTAATCCACGCGGCCTGTCTCAATGAGAAAACGGACAAAGCGCTTAAAGCTCGTTGTGTTCGCCTTGTTTCCTGGCGAGTCCAGGTAGGTTTGCACATCCGCAAGCTTCATATCGAGTAGCCCGCGTGGTATGTCTTGAGCCAGGAGCCACTTTTGAGCAAAGTTCTCAATATTCGAGGCATGTTGCTCGACCATGTTGGTACTCAGTCCCCTCCTGGCCAGGTCTCTCCGAAAGGCATTCAAGATCTTCGCGTTGCGTGCAAGTACCGTGCCTCGCACTTCATCCAGATTGATCGGGACATTGGTTGGTTCCAGCGTCGTTGTGATGCCTTCGCGTTCCTGGATAGTGCGGTATGTCTCGTTCAATCGATGACGAATATTGGCGCCAAAGGTGACGGTGTAAGGTTGTAGCAGGCTATCGTAGATGATCTGGCCTTCGAAAGGCAGCAACACCGCCTGGACAAGCAACGGCAAAACTGGGCCCACGATCTCCTCGATAGGACTGACCAGTCCCAGCACACCATAAGCATGTTCAAGGGGTTGATCTACGAGAAAAACAGAAAATTTTTTGAGATGACGCACGATGAAAAATGTTCCGGCGAGCCGGTAGCGCCAGCTTTCGACCACGGCCAGATCGGCCGCTGGGAGTCCTACTGGATTAGTCGCAATGAAGCGTTCGCGCAGCGTCTCGTCGGCCCACAAGGCGTTACGGAGTTTGAAGGCGTCTGGGGGGGAGATCGATCCCTCCGTGGGAACATCAGGTAACCTGGGAACAAGCTGGCGCTGTTCATTTACAAAATGGAACAGCGCGAACCAGATCCGGTAAAAGCGTTCAGTCTGGTGTGGTGACAGTTGCATGATAGTCACTCCCGCAGATCTATTTATATCTATAATAAAGCCGGGCGAAAACCAGGTAGTGACCTGTTCTACTCGGCCTCATAATCATTCATGAATGAAGTACCAAGGGACTAGTTCAGTATACCAGAGGTAGCAATGACAAGACAAGACATTTTGGTAGAGGAGAGAATATTAACGCAACGATTATAGATAGGATGAGCTAAAAAGAACAAGCAGCCTGCTTTTACCATCAGGCCGCTTGTTCTTTTTAATTTATGTTGTTCGAATGCATAAATCTTAGAGCGTTTGCGGAAGAAGACGCCGCGCTACTGACCTTTTTTGTGGCCTTCTTCTTTGTGGTGCTTCATCACTGTGCGAGCGGCAACCTCTTCGGCACGATCACCGTAGCGGCCGCTTTTTTGCGCTGACTCCTTGATGTGCTCGTACATTCGCTCTTCTTTTTCGCCTACTCCACTCAAAGGCTCTTTTTTCTTTTTCCTCGGCATATATGCACCTCTTTCTCAACACGTGCGTTCAAATGTTGGGCAACTCCTGATACGATTCTATAATTCACACGATAGTATGGATAAAAAAGTTGCTGATTCTTCGCCTTCCTCCGCCTCGCTTAGAGAAAATGCATATGGTATAGTGTACATAAATTAACCTTGTACACGTACTAGCAACCGTTGACCTTATTAGTTCGGAGCATCCAAATAAGATCCATCATTGCTACTTCCAGTCATCGTTGTTTGTCACGCTTGGCATGCAATCATTATTATCTCTCATAGGCTGGAATGTGAGCATGCAAAGGGGAGTTGGAGCAATAGCCTTCTCAAGGAAAGGAGCTTGAGCCATGCTTCATCTTCAATTGTTAGTCCACGTTCGTGACGCCATTATTGCCGGATCGACTGGCAGGATGGCTATGCTCCTCCTCATCTATGGAGGACCATTGATAGGCCTGCCACGAATAGATGTCGTCAGCGCTTTAGGTTCGTTAGCCGCTCCCAACAAGCAAGACGCTGTGACGCTGGGAGGTGCCATCCACTTCACCATGGGCATCCTCTTTGCCATTATCTATGCTTCTTTATGGAGTTTAGGAATCGGCAGCGCCACGTGGTGGTGGGGGCTGATCTTCGGTCTCGTTCATGGTATGCTGGTCATAGTGTCGCTGTACGTTGTTTTGCACAGGTATCCTCAGCTGTCCGAAGTTCTCAACGGATTACCGGTAATGGTCGCCATCTTGCTTAATCACATGGTCTTTGGATTAGTCGTTGCGATCGTCTACTCGACCTAGCAATAGCAGCGTATTTAACCAATGGTGCTCATTTGCAATAAAAAATTCGTCAGCCTGAGGGTGCGCGCGCTTCAGCGTATCTTTCCTTCTCAGAAAGAAAAGAATAGAGATATTCAAGACTTCGAATATCTCTATCCTACTCGTTACCACAACAAAACGACTTGAGAGACTATGGCCGCCGAACCGTTGCAGTCGATTCCTGCGGACGGAACCAGGTTCCCGGTTTCCAGGGCAAGCCTAACGCAGGCAACAACCAACGATCAAAGCCGATCCATCCGCATACTCTCCACGAGAAGCACAGGAATAATCCAAGCATGCCTAGAATGGGATTAACACTGACCGTACCAGCCAGGAGGTAGTTCAGGTTCATCAACACCCCGAAACCTGCCGCTATACCCGTCAGTATACCTAAAAGGATCCCTAATCCCACCGCAAATTCTCCCCAGGTCACCAGGAAAGAGAAAAATCCGGCGTTGGGAAGCACGATGTGCTGTAAAAACCATGCATACCATCCTTGGACCGCTGGATTCGCGCCAGAACTTTTGGCTAACGCACCAGCGGCAAATCCTGCCAGTGCTTTTCCGCTTGTTCCCCAGGCGGGAGAAATAATCTTTTCCCACCCGGCAAGAAGCCACTCGGCACCAACGTACATTCGAACGACGAACCACAGTACAGAAGAGCCTTCTGAACCAAAGAAAAACTTCGAGATCGCAGGTTCGGGAAACGGCTCAGTCGAAGAAACAGCCTTTAAAGCGGGTCGCTCCTGAGCATATTGAACGAAAGCTAAGATCAGTGCAAGGATAAATAGGATGAGCAAAGCCCAACCCCAATAGTCATCAGCTTTTACACCAACAACATTCCAGATGAGATGAACAATTGTCCAGAGCCCTGCAACAACAGCAATAAGCATACCCAATCGGAAAGTTCCATTCCGTTGATTGAACATAAATCTCTTTCTCCTTTCCATATGCTCGGGGAATACTTCACCCCGAGCAACTACATCATGCTGGATTACGGTGGTCGTCAGAAAACTTTAAATCATTTGCTATCACAACTGAGTCACCATTGAAGGAGAGGCTCAGCGTTACTGACGACCGCTACGAGAAGCATCACTTCTTTCCAGCACTCTTAGTATGGAACTCCAAAATCACAGCCGAGTCACAGCAGGACTGCGTTTATCACAAATACGTCACGATTGGCGAGGCCACGAACGAGTATATGTATCGTTTCAGTCCGGAGGCACGAGAAGCGTTTGAAGCCTATCTCAAGAGACGTATGCACATGCCTCGCTTTGCTAACGCCCGCAGCGTGCGTAATGCGATAGACCGG
>VBHS01000206.1 GCA_005881295.1 Chloroflexota bacterium | reverse complement strand
CAGGCAAGGTCTCGGGAATGGCTTTCAAGCGCCGTTCCCACGTGCGACGAGACGGGAAAAGGTCCTGCTCTGTCAACAAGGCCCGTAGCGTCACCATTTCGCTGGTGGGTTGGGCTAAGACGCATAGCAGTTCGTGAACCGTATGTAAGTGACGCACGATCATGATGACTAACGCCTTTAAGAACAGTCGATCGGGGTACACCTTGGGATGCCCGCGTCCACGCTTCGTGGGAGGCGTTGGCATCGGCACACGATCAACCAATTGGACTAACGTGACAAGTAATGAGTCTTGGAATACCATGAGGGTGCCTCCTATTCTTGTAGCTTTTAACTACCACAAGAATAGGAGCACCGCCTTGCTGGGGCAACCCCCAGCTTGGCTTCTTATTTATGACCAGGCCTCAGTTAGTTGAGCCTCATGCAAAGAAGCCATCGAATCCTCCTGCGGCACCTTTCTTTTACGTGAGCGCAGTATGCCGGGTCCTTTGCTCGTAAACCACCAGATGGCACCACCGGTTAGCAGCACGAGAAGCGGCTCAATAGGCGAACGGAAGCGGGAACTGCCATAGAAGGCGATGTTCTGTAAGATGGTCATGGCCAGGATCAGGTAAGCGATGAGCAGGTGGCTTTTCTGACGTTTCCAGGTAAAGATCAGCCCGAGGAGGGCCATCAGGATTACAATAGGAGTCATAATCCAGATCATATCGTAGACAATGGTTGACGAGATTTGATGGGGAAACTCAATAAAAGGGAGTCCAGGCTCAGGCGTATAGGGTACCCAGGTATGGAGAAAGTGCAAGCTGAGAAGAAAGGGCATATGCTGTAAATGGCCGCGGATCCAGTGGACTGAGTACGAGGTGCTATCCGCATTTGGCGCAGGCGGCTCGACCTCGTTGGGAGGTACCCACATGCCGGTATCATGACCTTGCAAGACGGTGTTATTGTATGCGCCGGTGAGAACCATGCCGCTTCCCATAGCGATGGGGATGATTTTATGTGTGATGGTGTAGTTGCGCAATGTCCAGGGTGCGATCAATATAACCGTCACCGCAGCGATGATGACTACCCCGCGTAGAGCTATTTGCCACGCGATCATTTTTTTCCATACGACGATTACCGCCCATACAAAGACGACAGCCAGCAGAAGTGGACCATTGAGACGGGTGAACGTTGACAGGGCCAGTGATACGCCGGCTATGAGCGGCCAGCTATACAAGGCGATCGTTTGCAGACGGCTACGCGAACTGGTCAGTGTGTGATCGCTTGACGACCGTTGTGCATTGCGCTGGAAGCGATAGAGGGAGTATGCAAAGGCGGTCAGAAAGAAGGTATACACAGACTCGGAATAGAGCCATCCATCGTTGATGAAGAGGCCGGGATAGACAGCTGCAATGGCTCCGGTAATCAGGGCAATCCGGTGACCGAAAATATCGCGGGCAAAGAGGTAGATAATTACACATGTTCCTGAGCCCAGTACACTTAAAAAGAGGCGAGCGTAAATATCCTGTGTCGTGCCCAGGACGGAAAAGATACTATACATGATATAAGGCCAGAGAGGGGCGCGAGTAATGGAAGGAGTATTTGCAACGCTACAATAACAATGATACTTGATCATGCCAACGGCCAGATCATAATAATAGTGGGCATCGTACTCCACAAGATAGTGTTTGCCAACGGTCACGTTGTATATAATGCGTATAAGCAAGGCAAGGCCGAAGACCCCTGCTGCTGGTAGAAAGCCACGGAGACTTTTCATTTTTCAATCCTGATCCTTATCTTATTGATTTGCTTATCTGCTCTTTTCGCTTCTCTCCCTTACATTGGCAGCAACAAAAAGCGTTCGCGGTCCCGCACGATCTGCGTTACCTGTTGTGTCAATTGATGCAAAGATGCAATAACCTGGTTATTCCAGTTGTCAGGGGTAAGCTGCGTAACATACTGGTAGACCTGTTCACTACTGCGTACTAACGCGAGATCGAATTGTAGTAGTTGACGCAGCAGTGGCTCCTCCTGGCGAAAACGCCACCAGATACGATCCTGTGAAGGTACCGCCATGCCGCGAATGGCAGTTTCAATATTGGAGAGAGCCTGTTGTGCGGTCTCTATCCCTCGTACCTGCGCCAGCGCTTCCTGAGGCGGTTCGGGATTAGCACGGGTGAGGGGTGGAATAAAACGGCGCTGGTATTCGCCACGCAACGTTGCCAGCATATCCACTGCTTGCGCCAGGTGGTAGCTGGCGCGTTCCCGGACCAGCAAATCGTCGGCTCGCGCTTGATTTACCGAGCTATAAAAGTTATAGCCGTAACCTGTGAGCAGCAGTTGCAACTGCTGCACAATAGGATCGTTGGATGGCCCAGAACTCATTGTATCTCCTCCAGCTGCGAGGGCCCGATTTCTCAGGCCCAGTGTATCGTTTCCCGTTCCAACACTAGCGCCCCGACTGATTTGGGTGTGCTGGTGCGGGGGGAGCAGCAGGGGTGTTGAGCATGTAGCGATCAGTGCTGGCTGTCGTCTGTACACCGCTGATATTGAAAGACTGGCCGATCGCCATATTGGGGGCAGAAACCACTCCTCGTTCCGCCATCAGCATGGCAGTATAGTAGCGCACCGCCTCGATTTCGCTCAAGCCAAAGGCTTTCAGTGAAATCAGCGCCTTCATTCGCTCGTCGCGCGGAAATACCAAAACCTTGATAGTATCCAGCGAGATGCCGTAGGTGCCCAGGAACTGTTGGAGGTGCTGAAACACGATTTGAGAAAGGTCGTGGATCTTTTCATTGACCGATTCTAGCGGCGTAATCTGTACTAACTGATTGACGGCCTGTTCAATCACCGGACTCGCGTAGGCATTCACTTCCTGTGTCGTCAAAGCATGTCCACGGTAAGGCATATGTTGCACGAGCCGTACAGCAGCTTCTCTTGTCTCGACATGGATGTAGTAATCCACGCTGTAGACCATCTCTGCCATTTCGCGTGAGAGCGCCATGCCGGTCGTTTTCAATATCAATTTTGCGCGATTGATATAGAGGGCCTCGTATTGCCAGGGGCTCTGGCCGCCATAAAAGGCCTGCTGCATGGAGCCAAATATAGGGCGATCAGGGGTCTGGACGGGATACTGGCCTGTTTCATAAATTTGCAGAATGGCACCACGAGACTTGAGCACGCAGAAGTGGTTACTTTCCACGGTCAGCAATGAACCATTCATAATATTATTCTCTGGATAGTGCCAGAGCAGGATTTCAGGTCCCATAACCTCTTCGCCGCTATCGGTCAGGGTCGAGATAACGTTGCGTAAGCCAGGCATAATAAACTCCTTTGTTGTTCTATGTATTTACATTCCAATGAAATAAGGGTATGTCTAGCTATTACAACGTACGAGTTCATCTTTCTTATTGAGTTTTTACAATTTTATAAAAATTCAGAAAAAAACCTTGACAACCTATCTTCCATGTGAGAGAATACTGTTGCGCCACAAAAACAGCCATTCATCACCTATGACGAATGGTGCTGTTTTGAGAAAACTCTTGACATCTCTTTAAGAATATGTTAAGAATAGTGGTACCATCGAAAAGACAATCACCTGATTTTTTCTGATTGGGTGCTCCTGTCTCTTGGATGAGCGGTTGTATGTCACGCTAATGTGGCCTCCTCAGGGATCATGCCTTCCCAGAGCCTTGTCCATTCGTATGAATTCTTTG
The DNA here is from genome assembly GCA_005881295.1 of Chloroflexota bacterium. Classification (GTDB taxonomy): domain Bacteria; phylum Chloroflexota; class Ktedonobacteria; order Ktedonobacterales; family Ktedonobacteraceae; genus UBA11361. The sequence continues at coordinate 566 of VBHS01000206.1, read as the reverse complement.
GCCCTTTTCAGGGTCCAGCCAACGAATACGTGGTCTCGGCATCACTGAGACCGGCAAGCTGCAAGCAAGGGGTGATAGGTGGAGCCAACGCGGGAAAGAGAGAACTCCTCTTGACAACGCGTCAACGATCTGCGATACTACCGCTACTGACGCACATGACCGTTTCACATGGAGTGGGCAGGTGCTTCAAACACACCGTCAGGGAGTAGACTGGTCCGTGACCAGCGACCGACCTCCGGGTCCCTTCTCCCCTCAGTCGGCGTACTTGAACAATTGAAGAGTGGAAAGCAGAACAGCAACTGGTGCTTGGATGCCCCCCCCAAAAGGGGTGGTATCACAGCAGACACGTACGATGTCCACACACGTCGCACGCAAGCATGCAGTTCCTGTCAATTTGGTTCATCTCCCCGTTTTCAGGCGGGAGGATGACCGTAATCTGCGAACAGCCAAGTGTTTTACACAAGTAACAAACAGCTTGGCCTGGATCGCAACTCCTGTCTCCCGCCCGCGTCTCACGACGCTGGTGGAGGCAGATGGCACGTGGACATGAGCTCCCTTCTCGGCTC
>VBHS01000205.1 GCA_005881295.1 Chloroflexota bacterium | reverse complement strand
CGTCAAGGTGGGAGGCGCGCAGTGTTTGTGCCATGTTCCAGAGCCCCGGCCCTACCTCGGCAGTGTAGACACCGGAGAGCGCCTGGACAAGCATAGTAGCCTGTCCCTGCTTGCCTGTCCACTTGCTTACACGACGATCGAGGAAGTAAAAGGCAACGGCAGCGAGTACCGCTGTCACAAACACTGACCTCATGGCTTTGCCGCGCTCGATCCAGAGCGGTATCCAGTGTCTCCAGAGGGCGCGATCATCGAGTTGCTGCATATCCTGTTGTTGAAACTGGTCAACCCACTGATCAACCTCCGCAAAAAGCTTTTCCCCGCTCACATTGGGCACCCTCTGCTCTTTCTGTTTGGGCGTCTTTGGCTGCTGCCTGGCCTGCGACATACCAATACGAGCCATAGAGGGGAGGCGACGCAGCAACCGGAAAAAATGGAAGCTCTCATCGGATTTGCGCAAACCACGCCCACTACTGCCCCAGGTAGTATCGATAAAGCTGGTGGGAATGCCTGCTTCCACAGCGCTGTGTATGACCACTCCCTCATTCACATACACACGCCCGTAGAAGCGCTGGAATTTGGGTAAAGGGGGAGCATCTGCGGAACGTTCTGCCTTTGTCGGCATCCTCCCGAGCAGAAAAAAGGTCGGCCACAGGGTCGCGCTCAACGGGGTAATGGGATCGGGAAAATTCTCGCCGAGATTCGTGCGCGTCCAGAGATCATAGGGTTGGGTTGGCGGCTCTGGCTGCTGGTCCCAGCTATCGTCACCGGGAACAGGCAGTTCCTCATACTGCATATGGTTGTCCTTTTTTGTAGAAAGCCAGAGTCAGCTCAAGCCCGGTTAAACAGGCTCTACTGCTCGGCCTCCGAACGTTGTTGTTTTGTCTTCTCGTTAGATGAACCGGCGTATGCGAGCGTAAGAATGGCCCAGCCCACGGTTTCAGCGGCCTCCGTACCTGAAAGGTCAAGATACTCCTTGAAGGCGCGGATCATTGCTGACGAAGTGAGCAGCAGAACCATGCGCACGAGTCGCACCCGGTCCTGTTCATCAAAGAGAGATAAAACGGGCGCAAGCGCCTCCTCGGTCATTCTGAGACGTAATGGTATCGATTCCTTGCGCACCTCGCTCGCAAGCTCGCTGACCGATGCCATGCGAAAAGCGTCACTGAGTCCCTCGGAACTGATATACATTTGACGTACTAATGAGACAAGTTCTTGCGGGCTCTGCGGTGGCTTCATAGCAGCAAGGCCAGCCTTGCGCACCACATAGTCGCCCAACCCTTGCACAAGATCCTGCTTTGTACGGAAATAGCGATAGACCGTGGGTACCGAGACGCCCGCTTCGCGTGCCACATCGGGGATCGACCAGGTTACCGCGCCGTTGGCCATAGTTCTGATCAAGCCCTCCATGATAAGGTCGCGCGTTCGTTCCGTGTGCTCCTGCCGGAGTTGACTCCGATAAGTTTTTCGCTCTTTCATGATATGAATCATATCAAAATAATACGAATCATATCAAGTTTTTCACAACAGTATTTAAAAGTGGAAATCGGGGATATATTGTCGTGACGGCGTACACAATTCATCATCCCACAACAGGCAGACCCAACATATAACTTATGGGTTTCTCTTAATGTATTGTTGGGCATCAAAGAGAAGTCTACAGTATAATAGGCATATAACGTCTACCTGACAGGAAGTAGTACAGAATTGTAGTTTGGCAGGAGCAGGCTAAAGCATCTAACCCGATCTTCTGCCTTCAGAATTGAGGAGAACAATGTATAGAGGTCAAACTGGTATGTGGGCCTGGATGTTACACCGCATTACAGGCATAGGTGTACTGCTGTTTCTGATCGTCCATATCGTGGACATTTCGCTCCTGGGTTTCGGTCCCACCGTCTATAACGAAGGCATCGCGTTGTTCGGTACCACCGTTGTACGCATTGTTTCCCTGGCATTGATCGGAGCCCTCTTATATCATGCATTTAATGGTATCCGTATTATGCTGGTTGACTTCGTGCCAATGGCTGTACGTTATCAGAGAATCTTGTTTTGGACGGTGATGATCCTGACCATTGTATGCTTCCTTCCCATGGCATATTTTGTGATTGCGCCGATCTTTGGTGTGAATGCAGGCAATACGGCCTCAGGTGTGTAGTGTTCATATGAGTTCCCCCGGTGGGACTCTCTCGAGAGGAGAACTGTAATGCGTATTTCTACAGGATATGGTAGCCGCCCTGTATCTGGTGGATTTGAAACCTTTACCTGGTATTTCATGCGTATCTCGGCTATTGGACTCGTCTTTCTCGCCATTATTCACCTGATTCTGAATCATGTGACGACCGACGTTGCTTGTACCAGTTATCAGCTGGTCGCGATACGTTATGCCAACCCCTACTGGCGCGTCTACGACTGGCTCTTGTTGACCCTTGCGCTTTTGCACGGTATGAATGGCCTCCGTGTGGTCATTGATGACTATGTACAATCCACTGCATGGCGTATCCGCCTGGTATCTCTGCTGGCATTCTTGACGTTAGCCCTCTTTATGGTGGGCACCGTTACTCTGATTACGTTCCAGCCCGTTGCCGGTAGCCTCGGTCCTCACTGCTTGAAATAGGTGGGTACGGGTCTTTCAACAGCAGGGTTTTTTGTGGTGGTGTGGATGTGTCAGCCTCAGGTCGCTACGTCTACACCACCACCAATACAAAACTGCGCAGAGCTCAGCCCGGATTTTGCCCTCTTTTTCACCTTTCTTACCACTATGAGATCAGCCTTCCTGAGATTGCATCACTTTCCAACAAGACGAGCTACGACTGGAGCAAATGCCTCTACGCTGTCTTCAAACACGGAGATGTACGAGATACCATATCTCTCACGCCTTTCCTGTAAGTCCTCACTCATCTGGTCCGGTGTACCGAAAAGACAATGTGGATATCTCTACCTTGTTGTCTTCTGCACAGGTTGATAGAAGACGACCCCACTGCGGAAGCGCTTCATCAACTGTCCCTGACCGAAGAGGTACTCCAGGTGTGCGATAGTCTCACTGACTGCCGCTCTTCGCTGGAAGGGGGGTAAGCGTTGCCAGCCGTCTGCCGAGCCATGCCATGGGAGACGGCTCGCCACGTTATAGGCCGTTCGCTCCTCGTCGGCCAGCATCATCAACATCGCTTGAAGGCGTCGCTCGTGGTGCTGCAAGAGGGCATCGACGCGTCCAGGGAGATCATGGAATGGAGCGCCGTGCCCCGGCAGAATGGTCTTCACGGGAAGATCGCGGACGAGCTGGAGCGAACTCAGATAATCACCCAGCGGGTTGCCAAAGCTCTGGGTGTGCAGCCCGATGTGCGGGCTGATGCGCTCCAGCACGTGATCACTGGAAACCAGCACCTGGGCCTGTGGCTCGTAGAGACAAATGAGCCCGGCCGAGTGTCCAGGCGTCCAGACCACCTCGAAGTGATAAGGGGACCATGCGAGCAGTTCGCCTCCTTCGAGGACTGTGTCCGGCTGGCGTTTTCCGACACGGGCCACCATGAGCAGCGATCCCTCGCTCATCGCCACTAACTCATCCGGTGGCACGCCATTGACCCGCAGCCATGCCTCCATCTCCTCAATCAGCGTTCGCGTGTATTCGTAGCGTGCTCCGACGTGGATCGCTTCGAGCCGGTGCATCGACAGGCGAGCTCCTGATTCCGCGACCAGGCGCTCGGCCAGGCCGAAGTGGTCCGGGTGGATGTGCGTGACGATGATCTCCCGGATATCGCTGGTCTTTGCGCCAAGGGTCTGTAATTCAGCAACCAGCGCCGCGTACGCTTCCGGCGTATCCCAGCCGCAATCAACCAGCCTCACCCCATCCTCACCAATCACT
>VBHS01000024.1 GCA_005881295.1 Chloroflexota bacterium | reverse complement strand
TCTTGCGGCGGGGAGAACTCATTTTGAGTGGTACCGTTGAAGATCTTTTACACTCGCGGGACGTGGTCGAGATTGTGCTTGGGCATGGCCACTCTGCTGACGAGGTGGTAGCTCGCCTGGAGATTGCCGGGCAGGTGATTGAGGCGCAAGGCGATATCTCACGTTTGCCCTTGATACCCATGACAACGTGTTTTAACTTTGGGGCAGTGGGCAGTATTGATTGGGCCGGTCTCGTGGCGCTACTGGTAGTAGTGGTGTATGTCGTGGCATTGACGAGACTGGGAGAATACTGGCTCGGGCGCAGAGATTTGTTATTGCAGTAATGCAATACTGCCAAAAGCTTGCATCTTTTCGCACTCTCAGCTATACTACATTCGTACTAACAATACATATTCTCCAGCGATGATGAAGAGGAGTAACCCGGAGGGGATAGCAGCGAGCCGATAGACGGTGTGAGGTCGGCAATCCGCAAAAGGTGGAGGGCGCTTCGGAGTTGGACTTAATGAGTGGCTTCACAGATTGAATGTGAAGAAGCAGGGTGGAACCGCGCATTATGCTGTAAGACGTAGTAGCCCCGGGCCTACGCAGGCATATATTCGTCCCTGGGCGTCATTTGCAACGAATGAATGTGACGCCTGGGGCATTTTTTTGAGGAGGATCACTCATTATGACACAGGTTGAGAACAAACCTGCCGCCTACGACACCCCTTTCGTGCCAATCGAGAAGATCGTCGCGCTCTGCAAGCGGCGCGGTTTTGTCTACCCGAACTCTGAGATCTATGGGGGCGTCTCTGGCATCTATGACTTTGGCCCACTTGGGGTCGAACTGCGCAACAACATTCGCCGCTACTGGTGGTGGTCAATGGTGCAGATGAACGACAATGTGGTGGGGATCGAAGGCGCGATTATTACCCATCCAAAAGTATGGGAGGCCAGCGGGCACGTAGAAAACTTTGTAGATCGCCTGGTGGATTGTAAGAATTGCAAGCGGCGGTTCCGCATCGATCAACTGCCAGAAGAAAATATCATACAGAACAAGTGCCCCGTATGCGGCGGTGAACTCACAGAGCCGCGCAGGTTTAACCTCTTGATGGAGACCTATCTTGGTGTCGTCGAGGGCGAGCGCATGAAGACCTACCTGCGCGGTGAAGCTTGCCAGAACATCTACCTCGACTTTGACAACGTTGTCAAGTCCACGCGTATGCAGATTCCGTTTGGTATCTGCCAGATCGGTAAGGCCTTCCGTAACGAGGTCACCCCTGGTAACTTCCTCTTCCGCCAGCGCGAGTTCGAGCAGTGGGACCTGCAATTCTTCGTCCACCCCAGTGAGATGCAGCAATGGTTTGACTACTGGAAGGAAAAACGCTTCGAGTGGTACGAGGGGATTATCAACCACAAGGAGCGCCTGCACTTCCGCGAACATGGTCCCGATGAACTGGCTCACTATGCCAAAAAGGCCTTTGACATCGAATACCAGACGATTCTCGGCTGGCAGGAGTGGGAAGGTATTCACTGGCGCGGGGACTGGGATCTCTCTCGCCACAGCGAATATAGCGGCCAGGATTTGAGCTATACCGATCAGAATACCAAGGAGCGCTATATCCCCTGGATCGTTGAGACCTCCGGCGGGGTCGACCGCACATTCCTAAACCTGCTGCTCGATGCCTACGAAGAAGAGCCAGACCCAACAGGGAAGGAGCCCCGTACGGTGCTGCGCCTTCATCCAATGCTTGCGCCGGTCAAAGTGGCCGTGTTGCCGTTACAAAAGAATAAAGAGGAGTTGGTGACAACTGCCAGGGATATTCATAAGACTCTGCAGCGACTGATGGTAAGCCAGTATGACGACGTATCCAATATTGGGCGCCGCTATCGCCGCCAGGATAAGTGGCTTGCAGGCTCCTTCTCCATTCAATAACAAGGCTACTCTGTGCTCTCAGCGTGTCTTTTGCTGTGCTGTCTTCGTCTATTATATTAATATGCGCTCCAGTACAGTGAAAAAATAAGACTCGTAAATAGAAGGATACTTTTTACCAATGACGCGTATACTCTCCTATAATATCCTCGTGGGTGCCACCCGCCGCGTTGATCCATTGACACGTATGATTCAGGCAGCGCAACCGGACGTCGTCGGGTTGGTTGAGGCCACCAATCCTCGCGTGATTGAGGAACTGGCACGACGTCTGGATATGCAGCATGTGATGAGCGCGAATGCTAGACACCTACAGGACTGGCAGGTAGCGCTGTTGAGCCGCCTACCAATTGTCTATACCAAGACGCATTACCCCTCCGATAAGCTCACAAAGCCAGTTTTAGAAGTTGGTGTAGAAGAGCCGGATGGCAAGCAACTGACCGTTTTTGTGACGCACCTGTCGGCGGCCTTCAATGAAGGCTGGGCAGGTGACGCCATCCGACGCCGCGAGGTGCGGGAACTTATTCGTATCATGGCGGCAAAGAGGGGAACGCCGCACCTCATCATGGGGGATTTCAATTCGCTTGCACCTGGCGATGCATTCAAAGCCAGTGCTCTATTACGTGATATTGTGCAGTTAGATCGACGCCGCCAGCAGAACCCTGCCGCACTGGTAGGGCAGCCCCACCTGGATTTCGTGGTACCGCGGCCGTTACGCTTCTTGAATCCATTGCTGCGAGCTATCCCAGACAGCAGGTTACTCTGTACACTTTTTGACTGGGCGGCATCACTCTATGCTCCTAGAGGATCTATTAGCTTGTTGCGCAGTGCTGGCTACGTGGATTGTTTCCGTCTGAAAAACCCGCACAGTGATGGCTTCAGCTGTCCATCAGACGCGCCTGCTGGTCGTATCGATTACATCTTTGCCAGTCCCGAGTTAGCGCAGTGCCTCTCAACCTGTACCATTCTTGCCGAAGGCGAGGGCGTACGTGGGGAAGAGGCAAGCGATCATCTACCTGTTGTTGCTGAATTTGGAGGAATGGTCGGAGAGAAAACGGTTCTTAAGAACGAGGATGTGGAAGAAGCAAGGATATAAAAAGAAACAAAAAAACAGGAGGGAGAAGTTCCGGACTTCTCCCTCCTGTTTTTTTATTGGAAAACATCTTTAGTTTTCTCAAACAGGTTACGGAAGATGTTCTTGTCGTTCTGTTCGCTTTGTTCGCGTTCAAGGCGAGCAAACTCCTCGAGCAAACGTTTCTGTTCGACGGTCAAGCTGGTTGGTGTCACCACTTTGACAATGACGTGTTGATCGCCACGGGCACTGCTGTGTACTACAGGTACTCCCATCCCCTTGAGGCGGAACGAGCGATTACTTTGTGTACCAGCAGGAATCTTGAGATTCGTTGTCTTGCCATCCACTGTAGGCACTTCAACCTCGTCTCCGAGGGCTGCTTGAGTAAAGCTGATCGGCAATTCATACAGAATGTCGTTGCCCTGCCGCTTGAAGAACTGGTGAGGCTTTACCGTGAGAATAACATACAGGTTGCCAGGAGTGCCACCACGGGCGCTGACTTCACCTTCGCCAGTGACACGAACATTGATGCCATCATCTACGCCAGCAGGGATATTCACTACCACGCGACGATTGTTCCGCACGCGGCCCTGGCCACGGCATTTTTCACAAGGGGTAGTAATAACGCGTCCCTCGCCTCGACAACGTTCACACATCGAGACGTTGACGAACTGACCAAAAATGGACTGTTGTACACGGCGTATCTCACCAGTACCCTGACATGCTGAACAGCGAGATGTGGAGGTTCCCGGCTGGGCTCCACTGCCGCGACAGGTTGTACAGGCCTCCCAGCGTGGAAGCTCTATCTCCTTCTGACAACCAAAGACGGCTTCCTCAAAGGTAATAGTCAGGTCGTAACGAAGGTCAGCACCCCGCTGCGTACCGGAGCGACGCTGAGTACTCGCGCCTGCTCCTGCAAAGAAGGTCTCAAAGATGTCATTGATACTGCTAAACCCGCCGAAATCATAAGCGCCTGCGCCACCCATGCCGTTATTGAGGCCGGCATGTCCAAAGCGATCATATGCAGCCCGCTTCTGTGTGTCGCTCAGGATTTCATAGGCTTCATTTACTTCAATAAAACGGGCTTCCGCTCCCTGATCTTTATTGGCATCGGGGTGGTACTGTTTCGCAAGACGACGATAAGCCTTTTTCAACTCATCATCAGTTGCGCTCCGAGATACACCTAATATCTCATAATAATCTCGTTTATTAGTGGCCATCGGCTAGGTCCTTTACCATAAGAAGACAGGGCGCGTTTGATTTCGCGCTACCGCATTCAATGCTATTTTACAATGCTTCATAAAATGTTACAATGTTCCACTAGTATACGCAAGGGTATAGCCAAGAAGGTAACCGTCCTTCATGTTCTCGCGCCGCCTCTGACGGTGCAGGAGAGAAGGTAAGAGTGGGGATAACTCCATAGGCGCGAACTTACACCTCCCCACCAGAGTGACCACAAAGGTCGTCCTACTATACACACGGGCTTGGCAAGCGATTCGTTGTATGGTGGGACGACCCTTGCGATCGCTCTGGCTCCTGAAGTCCGTGCCTATGGGGGATATCCCACTCCGCTCGGGGTGGACGTCCCTAAGAGCTCTGCAAGCGTTAGCTTTATAGCAGAGATATGCTTCTGGGTACTCCTCTGAAGAGGAGTACCCAGAAGGGATAGCTACATTTCTTTGTATTCACCCTCGATTGTGTCATCATGCGGGCCTTCCTGCTCAGTCTGGCCTGTACCACCACCGAAATTGGGGTTAGCGCCATCTGTGGCTTCACCAGCTCCTGGGCGGTAGACCGACTCGGTGACTTTGTAGAAAGCCTGCTCAAGAGCCTCGCGAGATGACTTGATGCGCGCAACGTCATCGGTCGAAAGGGCGGCGCGTACATCCGCTATCTTGGACTCAAGCTCGCTCTTCTGCTCCGGGGTAATCTTGTCGCCCAGGTCAGCGATGCTCTTCTCCGAACGATAGGCGGCGCTATCCGCCAGGTTGCGCTCCTCAACCTCTTCCTTACGGCGCTTGTCTTCAGCTGCATGCGACTCGGCATCCTTCACCATACGGTCGATCTGGTCTTTGGAGAGACCGCTTGAGGCAACGATGGTGATCTTCTGCTCACGTCCTGTGCCTTTGTCCCTCGCCGACACATTCACGATACCATTGACGTCGATATCGAACATGACCTCGATCTGTGGTACACCCCGTGGAGCGGGTGGAATACCATCGAGAATAAAGCTACCAAGAGAGCGGTTGTCCTTGGCAAACTCACGCTCACCCTGTAAGACATTGATCTCTACACTGGGCTGATTATCGCTGGCCGTTGAGAAGACCTGGCTCTTTTGTATCGGGATGGTAGAGTTGCGCTCGATCAAGCGAGTAGAGACACCACCGAGTGTCTCGATACCCAAAGAGAGCGGAGTGACGTCCAGGAGGAGCACATCTTTGACATCACCTGTCAAGACGCCTGCCTGGATAGCGGCACCAACCGCTACAACCTCGTCCGGGTTTACACCGCGGTGGGGGTCGCGATCAAAGATGCGCCGTACCATAGTTTGTACGGCTGGCATACGAGTTTGACCGCCGACGAGTACCACCTCGTTGACGTCGCCAGGACGTATACTGGCATCTGAAAGCGCCTTCACTACTGGACCACGCGATTTCTCAATCAGATCTTCTACCAACTGCTCCAGCTTGGAGCGCGTCAGCGTCATAGTGAGATGCTTTGGGCCGCTGGCGTCCGCCGTGATAAACGGCAAATTGATCTCTGTCTGCATTGAGCTGGACAGCTCTTTCTTCGCCTTTTCGGAAGCCTCTTTCAAACGCTGGAGGGCCATGCGGTCCTGGCGCAGGTCGATACCCTGCTCCTTGCGGAACTCGTCAGCCATCCAGGTGATAATGCGCAGGTCGAAGTCGTCGCCCCCCAGGTGAGTATCACCATTGGTGCTTTTAACTTCAAAGACGCCGTCACCCAATTCAAGGAGCGATATATCAAAGGTACCGCCACCCAGGTCATAGACGGCGATACGCTCATCTTTTTTCTTATCAAGGCCATAGGCCAGGGATGCAGCCGTCGGCTCGTTGATGATACGCAATACGTCAAGCCCAGAAATGCGACCCGCGTCCCTCGTTGCCTGGCGCTGGGCATCGTTAAAGTACGCAGGAACGGTAATCACGGCCTGCGTGACGCGCTCGCCCAGGTAAGCTTCGGCATCGGTCTTAAGTTTCTGCAGGATCATTGCAGAAATTTCTGGCGGGCTGTATGCTTTCCCCTGGACCTCTACCCAGGCGTCACCGTTGGAGGCTCTTACGACCTTATACGGCACCAGACGCTTATCACGATCTACCTCAGGGTCTTCATACTTTCGTCCCATAAAGCGTTTGATGGAGTAGACCGTATTTTCAGGGTTAGTGATGGCCTGGCGTTTGGCAACCTCACCGACGAGACGCTCACCGCTCTTGTTGATAGCCACAATCGAGGGTGTTGTGCGTGCTCCTTCCGCATTCGGTATAACGACGGCCTCGCCGGCTTCCATAACGGCAACACACGAGTTTGTTGTTCCTAAATCAATTCCAATAACTTTTGGCACAGTTGCCTCCTATACATGTACTTTATTCATTAGTTGCTGTGTTACTTTAATAGCCATAGACTTCTGCAAGCAGTTCATTCATCACCTGCGTCATATAGCGTACCACCGCAATGGCACGGCCATACTGCATACGTGTAGGGCCAACTACTCCCAGCAATCCGCCTATTCCGCCCTCCTGGCCGTAGCGAGCTACCACCAGGCTGACATCTTTCATCTCATCCCACTCATTCTCGCCGCCAATAATTATCTGTACGCCATCCGACTGTCGCAGTTGCGAGGCAAGGGCAGGTAAAAAGCGATTCTGCTCCAGCACCTCCATAACCTTGCGTACACGTTCGTTACGTTCCTCTTCCGGTCCCATGCGACTGTATTCTGGCTGTTCCAGGATATTGACGACGCCTTCACGGTAAAACACATCGCCCAGCGGATCACCATGCTGCTCCAGGATACGAGCAATAGTGCTTCCCACCAGGTGCTCAACCGGTGAAAGATCTTGCTGTTGTAACATCCTATCGACCTCTGCCGCGCTTTTATTTTGGAAGAGTTCGTTCAAATGGACAGCGACAGCGCTCAGTTCTTCCTGGTGATAAGGAGCTTCTAAAAGCAGCCGCTGCTGCTTTACTGATCCATCCATCAGCACCAGAACCAGGTGTGCTGATAGCTCGGTGACCGAAAGTATCTCAAAGTGCTTGAGTTGTCCCTGGGTGGAACGCGGAGGCGTCATTACCGCCGCGCTGTGAAGTAAACGGGCCATCACTGAAGCTGTCAGGCGCACCCATTGATCGAGTTGATCTTGCACCTGGTAGAACTGGTGGCGGATCAAACGCTGCTCATCCAGGGCAAGTATCGATTCTTGCATAAGGTGCTCTACAAAGTAGCGGTACCCCAAATCTGTAGGTACACGCCCGGCAGATGTGTGCGGTTGAAAGATCAATCCGGCCTCTTCAAGTCCAGCCAGTTCATGACGAACGGTCGCGGAACTAAAACTGAGCCTGTACTTCCGTACCAGTGTCTCTGATGCAACTGGGGTAGCCGTATAGATATACTCCTCAACAAGCGCACGCAGGATCTGCTGTTTGCGTTGGCTCAGTGGTGTCATGTGTTTACTTATGCACCCTTCCCAACAGAAATTCCTTCTTTGTTGGCATGATACAACCTTTGTCAAGTATGATTGCTAGCAGTCTCGTCCTGAGACTGCAAATACAGAATAGCACTCGATGAGGGTGATTGTCAAGGGAAACAGTTGGGAAAAAAGTGTTTTCAACCTATCTCATGGGAATGAGGTAGGTTGAAAACATACTTCGCTATACTTGCCTTAAGGCGTTTTCGGTGGGGTTTGATTATTGCCAGGGTTGATTATACCGGAGCTTTTCGGTTGCTCGCCGTCAAGCATCCAGTCACAGTTCCCACCCCCCGCCAGGCCGTTTGCTGATGAGACACAGGTATTCACTACACCTGGAGGTTGAGTGAATGTACGGTTGGTGAAATGGTAGTTGAAACAGGGAGGGTTGAAACTTGTGTCGCACCTGCCACTGATATGTTCAATAATATCGTGCCAGATAGGAGCGGCTCCAGTGATACCAACTACCCCCTGGTTGAATTCGCTTCCGTCTGCATTGCCCGACCATACTCCCACCACGACATCGGGTGTATAGCCCATAGTCCAGTTGTCTTTAAAGTTCTCTGTCGTGCCGGTTTTTGCCGCGACGTCGTGTTGCTGTCCATCGACCGCCTGCCAGTCCCACATGGAAAGTTCGTGGTCGTTCAGAAACTCGAAGGCCCGTGAAGGTTCGTCTGAGAGCACACTGGTCAGTATATAAGTAATCTGGGGACTGAGGACCTGGACAGTGTGGGGATGGGCAGCGTCATAGTGATAGAGGTGGTGCCCGTAATTATCCCAGATATCCAGGATACTTTGTTGAGGGACGCGTTTCCCCTGGTCGGCAAGTACCTGGTAGGCACCCATCATCTGGATCAGGGGAACCTCGATGGTACCGAGTGCCGAGGAGAGTCCATAATGTTGCGCTACGGTTTGATGAGTATGATAGGTAGCATTATAGTCGGCCATGTCCTTGTCGATGGCGGTAATACCAAATCGCCTTGCCATATTCACGACATTATCAAGCCCGGCAAACTCAAGCGTTTTGACGGCAGGAACGTTAAATGAATTGGCGAGATCTTTCCTGATGGGAAAGACCACGTTGTTATAGCGGCTGCCGTAATCTTTTGGACAGTAGAGCGTTCCAGCGGGAGAGCATGCGGCTGGTACTCCAGAAGCTCCTTCTGGAAAATAGGTTTTCGTGTCTGGTAGGACGATACCGGGATACCAACCCTGTTGAAATGCCGTTGCGTAGACAACAGGCTTGAAGGATGAACCCGGCTGGCGGTAGGCATCGACGGCAGAATTGAAATTGCCTTTGATTTTAGGATCACTGGAGTTGTAGTCCGCGCTCCCATCCATTGCCAGCACTTCGCCTGTCTTTGCATTCATGACAACGACCGCGGAGTTGTTGATATTATAGCCAGTATTAAGCGGAAGTTCGTTTGGCAGGAACCAGTGGAAGCCGGGGTCACGCAGGTGGTGACGTACAGATTGTTCAACATAGGCTTCCAGTTTGTAATCGATGGTGGTGTAGATATTAAAGCCGCCGGTGAAGAAGGCTTCACCCAGCTGCTGTGTGAGTTGAGAGATAACCCAGTTGACAAAATGTTGACAGCCATGATAGTAGGGGTGGGTGTAGCGCGGGAACTTCATTTTTGCTGTCATGGTCTCAACGTGGTTTACCATATCCTGGTTGATCCTCCCCAATCCCTGGATGTTTACATTCCATTTCAGCATCTGGTCGAGGACGTATTGCTGGCGTTCAAGGTAATATTTCTGGCCCGTGGCTGGATCGACGAGGCCAAGGGTCGGGTCATAGGCCGGCGGGTCCTGAGGCATACCAGCCAGCAGGGAAGCACGCGCGAGCCCCAGCAGTGGGTCGCAATGCCTCGAGGTGTCACACTGCTCTGGATTGCACCGGGATTCATGGCCCGCATCGCAGTTGAGGTAGTAGACACCAGGAACACATTCGAAATTCCTGTCGCATTGCGGGCTGAGGTGGAAATAGTCTTCTACAGCTGCCTCGACACCAAGGTTCTGCGCACCAAAAGGGGAGACGTTGAAATACATCTCAAGGATTTTCTCCTTGGAATATTGTTGAGTCAGGCCAATGGCCAGCGTGGCCTCCGAAACTTTACGATTGAGCGTCTGCTCTGTATCATTTGTCATATTCTTGATCAATTGTTGCGTTATGGTGCTGGCGCCACTGACCACGCCACCAGCCTGCACGTACTGGCTACTGGCGCGAAGGATAGCTTGAGGATCGATACCAGAATTTGTCCAGAAGGTAGGGTCCTCAGCAGAGATCTGCGCATCTTTCAAGACCTGCGGTAAATAGGTATAAGAGACGGGTGTACGCCGTCCGCCACCAACGTGACTATTGTCATACGCTTCGTAGAGCAGAGCGCCATTACGATCGTAGATACGCGATGTTTGAGAAATTTGCTGGTTAGCCAGGCCTTGCACACGCGGCAACTGGTCCTGGTAGTACTTATAGGCGTAGGCGCTGCCGGCCGAGGCGCCCATGACCATCAAGAGCAAGAAAGCGATCACTATGCTACTGGCGATGGACCTGGCCTTAGGGTGGCGCTGCTGCCAGCGCATGCGGCGATGCTTCATCATCATGGAAACGCGCATGGAACGCGACCTTTTCCATGGTTTCGACTTTGGCAATTCTTGCCGTAACGGACTGCTGGAGTGATAGAGCACTAATGGACTCTGGTCGACTGGAGGGACCGCCGAGAAACGGCCAGACCAGTGGCGTACCGTCTGCATCGTATTGGCAATCCATCCATGACCCTGTTGTTTTATGTTATTTGCTGGCCAGCTTTGTGGCGCGGGCCATTCTTGTTGACGTGGCATCTGCCCGTTATAGTGTGGTTGTCCAGCCAGCGGTGGCAATGGAGAAGATGGTGGGGGTCCCTGTGTATATGTAGGAGGCGTCGAAAGAGGAGAGTTCTGCTGGATTCCCTGTCCTTGCTGTTGTTGCTGGTGTCGATAGTCACGTAACAGGCTCCCTGATCGGGGAGCCCCATTGTGTTGAGAGGGCAGTTTGCCATTCAGCTGTTGCTGGTTCCAAAAGTCATTACTCATGTGATATCGTGGATCCTCGAAATCGCTAAGCTGGTTACTCATGCTTGAATACCTTGTATTTTCCTGCTCAGCACTAGCCGTCCTTAATCCAGAAAGAACGATATAGAGAGATAATTTTTAAGGGATTGTAGTACTATCCACACTCATCGCCCATCCACGCAGACTGCTGGACAATTATTTTAACGCACAAGATAGGGTACTTTAACAAAACTACCTGTTCAGGTCATGACAAATCATGTACAATAGGAAAAACGTACAGGTAATCAAGAGAACAAGAAAACAAGACTATGTATTCTTGAGAGGAGACACATTGATGTCCCTGCGGCCCGTTCACCCTATAAGGCTCTTGCTGCTCTTCCTTTGTAGCTTTTTTCTTTTTCCACTGGCCTTTTCAACGAGAGCGTTTGCTGCAGCTGACCCCATCAGCGTGACCTCCGAGTCTGACGTAATTCAGTTTCCGAGCTCAATTGACTTTACAATGACCGCGAAAGATACCGCTAGCCCTATTGTTCAGGCCACAATTTATATTACCTATAAAGAGCCGCCATACTCGTTCGCGAAGGAACACTCGATAACATTGATCACGCCGGCGCGTTCTGTCACGGTTCATTGGCATGAAGACACTAGCGGCGATAATTTTCATACCCCGGGGACGCCCGTTGAATACAAGTGGATACTGCAGGATAGCGCAAATAACTATCACACTGAGTCGCCTCAGGATTTCTTAACGCTCGATACCCGTTACTCCTGGCAGCACCTCTCTCGAGGTTTGTTACAGGTCAACTGGTATCATCGTCCTGCAGCCTTTGGACAGCTACTGCTGAATCGGGCCAACGATAGTATTAACCATATCAGTCAGGCGCTTGGAAGTGGTCCTCTCCATCCTATCATTCTTTGGGTTTACTCCAGCAACGAGGATTTTCATGGAGCGCTTGCTCCTGGTTCCTATGAATGGGTGGGAGGGGAAGCTCACCCGGCGCTCAATGAGGCTTTCATTAGTGTGATTGATGAAAATGATAATACGCTTGTACGCGATATGCCCCATGAGCTGACCCATCTTGTTTTCCACCAGCTAATTGCCCAGGGCCAGCAGGCTCCCACGTGGTTTGACGAAGGGTTAGCGGTTTATAACCAGTGGTATCACGAGCCGGAGATGAAAGCACGTTTTGAACAGGCGCTCTTGAAGAAGTCGTTGCTGCGGCTCTACACGATCTCTGATAGCTTTCCCTCTGACGGTGACCAGGCGTATTTAGCCTATGCCCAGAGTTGGAAACTGATTAGTTATATGTATACCACCTTTGGCCAGAGCAACATGAGTCTGCTGATCAAGAAGATGAATGATCCCCGGGCGGATTTTAGCGAGGACCTGGCGCAGGCAATTGGACAAGACCAGGATCACCTGGAAAATCAATGGCGTCTTCAGCTAGGTCAGCCGGGAATACTGCTTCCAAATCAGGTTACGCCTACGCCGCGAGCGCTGGTACAAACAAGTAAAACTCAGACTAGCGCAACGGATAGCACTACTCCAGTGTTTATCACTGCCGGTTCTTTGCTGATTCTCCTGCCAATTATAGGTATCGTGGCAATGCTGGTCTACCAGAGGCGCAAGCGCCAGCAGGAGTTGGCAGAGGAGGCCGCGCAACATTATCAGCCAGTGGCCCAGGCGCCCTTGCAAAGAAACAACAATGGTGGCAATGCTGGTCCTTTGCAATACAGGCCAGCAATACCAGCCATGGAATATCCAATATCACCACAACAGATGTATTACCCGGCGTACCAGGCGCCATCACAGCCAGTTGACCATGCATGGGAAAACCAGGGGCCTTCGCCACAAACGTACATGCCGTTTCCCTCTTTCGTGCCGGAGCAAGCCCTTGGCGCACCGCCTGCAAGCCCACCAGTTCAACCAGCTTCTCCGGCAATTGGCGAGGAGGAAGGTGATGATACAGGCTCAATGTTAGCACCATTTGGACCTTTTCAGGAGAATACCAATCAACAAGCGCAGCAAAAAACTCCACAGGAGTAATTGCGGGCGCCATCGTATTTGCTCTTATACTATAAGGAGATCAGAGTTGGAAGTGTTTGACGAACCCAGCAGCTACTACCCGTCTGAGAGTCTATCGTTGGATGAACTGGCATATTGGGTAGCCTTTACCAGAATTCTTGGTATTGGGCCAGTGCGCTTCAAAATGTTGCTGGATTATTTTCACGATGATGTCGCTGCAGCCTGGAATGCTAATTGGAAAGAATTGGCACAGGCGGGACTTGATCAGAGCATCATCGATAGTTTTATCAGGCAGCGCGCCAGCAGTAATCCTCAGCGGGAGTTGGAGAAACTGGAACGATTGCGGGTGCAGGTCATTACCATCAGGGATAATGCGTATCCCTCCTTATTGAAGGAAATAAGCAATGCTCCAACTGTCCTGTATGTTGCAGGTACCTTAAAAAAGGAAGAAGACAGTTTTGCGTTGGGGATTGTCGGTACGCGCAAGGTATCTGCCTATGGTCGCCAGGTGACTGAGCAATTTGCGCGCGGGTTGGCACAGGGAAACGTGACGGTTGTGAGTGGGCTGGCGCATGGGATCGATGCCATAGCGCATACAACAGCATTAGACGCTGGAGGGCGCACTATCGCAGTCATGGCGAGTGGCCTCGATATCATCTACCCATCAGAAAATACCGGCCTGGCCAGGCGCATCGTGGAATCTGGACAGGGAGCACTGCTAACGGAATTTCCCCTGGGCGTCAAACCCGACAGCAAGAATTTTCCGGCACGCAACCGCATTATCTCAGGCCTCTCTCAGGGTATACTGGTCACTGAGGCACCTAAACAAAGCGGGGCTTTGATTACGGCTAATTTTGCGCTTGAACATGGCCGTGAAGTGTTTGCCGTTCCCAATGGTATCTACGCTATGGGAAGTGTTGGCGTGAACAAGCTCATTCAAGATGGGGCGCACCTCGTAACCGATGTGCAGGATATTCTGATGTCGCTCAACCTCTTCATGATTCCGGAGCAAATCGAGATGCAAGTGGCCTTGCCGGATAACGAAGAAGAAGGTGCACTCCTACCATTACTCAGTCATGATCCTCTCCATATTGATGAGATTATCCGCATATCGGAACTTCCGACAATGACCGTTACCTCGACGCTCATGATGATGGAGATGAAGGGAATGATTAAGCAGATCAGCCCTATGCAGTATATTTTGGCGAGATGAGCTAAAGGCTAGTTATGATTTACCTCGAACACATTTTGCAAGCAACAAATGGAGCGCTCATTCATCGTGGAAAGCAGCATCGCTTCGATACCTTTTGCCATGACACGCGCCAGCTGATTCCTGGAGAGATGTTTGTAGCGGTGCGGGGAGAACAGGGCGATGGGCACGATTACCTGCTTGATGCGGTAGGTCGAGGGGCGGCAGGTTTGCTGTTAGAGGCGCGAGTCATGTCATCTCTCTCTGAAGAGACTCGTACAGCACTGGAGCGCTCAGGAGTCGCGACCGTCACAGTGGCTGACACTCGAATTGCTTTGCAGGATTATGCACGCTACATCTTACGGCGATGGCATCCCACCGTCATCGCCGTTACAGGGAGTACGGGTAAAACGACAACGAAAGAGGCCATCGCCACGGTGCTTTCGCGTAATTTCGCCACCTTTAAAAGCTGGCAAAACTATAACGATTTGCTCGGGCTCCCTCTCTCGCTTGGTCGCCTGGAAGAGCGCCATGAATATGCTGTATTGGAGCTGGGCTGCGATCATCCAGGAGAAATCAGGGATCTCTGCCAGATCACTCATCCACAGATTGGCGTTCTCACGAACATCAGTCCGACGCAACTACAGTATTTTGGCACGGTTGAGCGGCTTGCCGCCGAATTGGGTACATTGCTCACCTCACTACCTGAGGATGGGCTGGCTATTGTCAATGGAGACGATGTATTGATTCGCCCTTTAACAGCGCACTGTGTCGCACCTATCACAAGCTTTGTTCCCTCAGCTGTGCGTGATATACACGTTGCATGGACATTATCCTGCGCCGTGGCTGACGCGAGCGGAGGTACATATAGAGAGAGCATAGTGCCGCTCTCTTCGCGTCTCTTAGGCAGGCATTACGTGACAAGCATGCTTGCCGCATATTACGTCGGGAAACAGTGCGATTTGCAGGTTGAAGAGATACAGCAAGCGTTGTCCGATGTGCATACACTTCCTGGGAGACTGTCACCCTTGCCAGGTCCTGACTTTACTACACTCCTTGACGACACCCACAATGCCAATCCCGCCTCGATGATCGCTGGGCTAGAAACGCTGAACGAACTCCCGGCAGGCAATCGTGTTGCAGTGCTCGGTGACATGTTACGCCTGGGTGATTACGAAGAAGAAGCGCATCGAATCGTGGGACGAAAAGCTGCGGCATGTGTCGATTATCTGATAACACGGGGAGAACGAGCGGCCTTCATTGCTGAAGCCGCACGAGAAGCAGGACTTGCGGCAGAGCGAGTTACAATCACCTCGACACACGAAGATGCGGCACGGGCTGCTCGCTCCATTATAGATTTGCCAGTGAAGAACCTTGAGTACACCGGCTTGCAGACAAAAGCCATTGTGCTTATCAAGGG